>NZ_CALFCW010000066.1:0-99293 GCF_937950555.1 uncultured Pigmentiphaga sp.
TTTTTTAATGATACGGCGACCCCCGAGATCTACACTCTTTCCCTACACGACGCTCTTCCGATCTTGGCCTGCGCGGTGACCGAAGCGCTCGTAGAAGAGGCCGCCCGGGCTTGCGGGGTCGACCCGCTCGAAATGCGGCGTCGCAATTTCCTGGGCGCCGAGGATTTTCCTTATGTATCCCCCACCGGCACGCGCTTCGAGCGGCTCGCCTTCCCGCAGTGCCTGGCCGCGCTGGAGCGCGCGGTGGACCTGCCCGCCTTGCGTGCCGGGATTGCGCAGGCGCGTGCCGAAGGGCGCCTGCAGGGGGTGGGCATTGCTGCCTTCGTGGAGCAAACCTCGCGCGGCCCGTGGTTCTACGGGCAGGGCCTGCAAGCCGTGTCCAGCCGGGACGGGTGCACGCTGCGCCTGGAGCCTTCCGGTGTATTCCGCTGCATTTCCAGTGTGACGGAGCAAGGACAAGGCACGGAAATGGGCGTGCGGCAGGTCGTCGCCGAAGCGCTCGGGGTCGAGCTCGACATGGTCGAGGTCATGACGGGCGATACGGCGGCTACGTTTCACGGCGGAGGAACCTGGGGATCGCGCGGCATGGCCATCGGCGGCCAGGCAGCTTGGGAGGCGGCGGGCGCATTGCGAGGCGAGATCCTGCAGCTTGCCGCGATCGCGCTGAAGGCTCCTGCCGACACGCTGTCCATCCGCGGCGATCACATCGTCGACCGGGACAGTGGCGCGCCCCGGCTCGCGCTCCGGGCCTTGGCCGAGGCGGCACATTTCCGGCCTTATGAGTTCGGCGGCATGCAGCCGCAGCTCGTTGCCTGCGCCACGTACGGCCCGCTCAAGCAGCCCTACCGCTGTGGCAGCGGGATCCAGCTGTCGCATGTCGACGTCGATCCGGACACCGGCCAGATCCGCCTCTTGCGCCACGTGGTCGTCCACGAGGCGGGTCGCGTGGTGAATCCGCTGCTCGTGGACGGCCAGATCCGCGGCGGCGTCGCGCAAGGCCTCGGGGCGGCTCTGATGGAAGAGTGCGCATATGACGCGCGAGGCCGGGCGCTGGCCTCGTCCTTGTCCAGCTACACCGTGCCCATGGCGATCGATCTGCCGGACATCGAGCTCGTCCACGCAGAGAGTCCTACGCTGACCGACGACGGCCTGGGCATCGTCGGGGTCGGCGAGGCCGGCACGGTGGGGGCCGGGGCGGCCGTGATGAACGCCTTGAACGACGCGTTGGCCGCCGCCGGGCGCCGGCGTGTCTACTGCCTGCCGTTGACCCCGGAACGGGTACTGCGCGCGTTGGGCGCGTTGGAATAGTCGGGTTTGTACTAGGGGTGGACCGTCGCCGGGCGGGCGGTCCGGGCCTCGCTCCTTGGCGTCGTTTTCCGGGAACTCCGCCGGGCGGATTAAGGGTCTACCCGAGGGTCCGGCGACCGGCGGCGCGAGTTGTGGGAGAAACCCGCCATTTCCCTGATTTTTTCTTTGATTGGCAGGCGCGGCATAGCCGCAAGCGCCCTGGTCCGATGTTACAGTGCGCGATACGCCTCGTTGTCCATTGTCTGCACGTCAGCATGAAGATTTCCGCTCCGTTCGTCGCTGTCCTTGCCCTGGTCGTCGGGGCCGGGATTGGCTATTTGTCCCCGCGCTTTTTGGCCGATGGCGGACCTGCGGGGGCGCCTGGCGCCGCTGCGCCCGCCAAGCCCGACAGCGCCAAAGCGTCGCCGGCCGTGGTCGTGGAGGTCCAGAAGGTGGTCCAGCGGCCCTTCGAGCGGGGCATCACGGCGGTGGGCAGCCTTCGGTCTGACGAATCCGTCACCCTGCGGCCGGAAGTGGCAGGCCGCATCAGCCAGATCCTGTTCAAGGAAGGGCAGCAGGTACGCAAAGGGCAGGTGCTAGTGAAGCTGGACGACTCCGTGCCTCGCGCCGAGTTCGAACAGGCGCGGGCCAATTACACGCTAGCCAAGAGCAATTACGACCGTGCCGTCGAGTTGCAGCAAAAGGGATTCATCAGCAAGCAGGCCAAGGACGAAGCCGACCACGCCATGAAGGTGCAGCAAGCCGCGATGGTGCTGGCGCAAGTCCGCCTGGACAAAAACGAGATCCGCGCGCCGTTCGACGGCGTGGTCGGATTGCGCAACGTTTCTATCGGCGACTACGTCGGCGTCGGGCAGGACCTGGTGGCGGTGGAGGCCATCGATCCGCTCAAGGTCGATTTCCGCATCCCCGAAATCTACCTGCCCCAAATTCGCACCGGGCAGACCCTGGAGATCGCGCTCGACGCCATCCCCGACAAGACGTTTACCGGCACCGTCTATGCCATCAGCCCACAGATCGACCCGGCGGGGCGCTCCATCGTCATGCGGGCCCAGGTCAAGAACCCCGGCGGGCAGCTGCGCCCCGGCATGTTCGCGCGCGTGCGGCTGCTGCTCGACAAGCCGACGTACGCGTTGGCCGTGCCTGAAGCGGCGCTGGTGCCGGTCGGGGACGATTTGTTCGTCTTCAGGGTGAAGGAAGGACGCGCCGAGCGTGTACAGGTGGAAGTGGGGCAGCGGCGCGACGCCTACGCGGAAATCACGTCCGGTCTGGCCGAGGGCGATGTGATCGTCGTGGCCGGCACCCAGAAGTTGCGCGACGGGGCGGCCGTGAAGGTGCTCGGTACCGCGGCATCTGCTCTCTGAGTTCGAGGCGGCAGCATCATGGTCCTGTCCGAAGTCTGCATCAAGCGTCCGGTTTTCGCCTCGGTCCTGTCGCTGCTGATCGTGCTCGTGGGCTTGATCTCGTATTCGCGCCTCGCGGTGCGCGAATATCCGCAGATCGACGAGCCGGTCATCTCCGTCAGCACCGTGTACAAGGGCGCCTCCGCCGAGGTCATCGAGTCCCAGGTCACCAAGCCGCTCGAAGATTCGCTCTCGGGCATCGAGGGCGTGGAGGTCATGACCTCCACCAGCCGTTCGGAACGCAGCAACATCAACGTGCGCTTCCGGCTCACGATATCGCCCGATGCCGCCGCGGCAGACGTGCGGGACAAGGTGGCGCGCGTGCGCGGCAGGCTGCCCGACGAAATCGACGAACCCATCATCGCCAAGGTCGAGGCTGACTCGCAGCCCGTCATCTTCCTTGCCGTGGAATCGGGTTCGCTTTCGCCGATGGAAGCGTCCGACTACATCAACCGCTTCATCAAGCCGCGGCTTTCGGTGCTCCCGGGCGCGGCCGAGGTGCGCGTGTTCGGCGAGCGGCTGCCCGCCATGCGCATCAACGTCGACCGCTCCAAGCTGGCGGCCTACCGGCTCACCGTGCAAGACGTCGAAGATGCGCTGCGCAAGCAGAACGTGGAAATCCCATCCGGACGCATCGAATCACGGTCGCGGGAGTTCTCCGTCGTCGCCGCGACCAACTTGCGCACCAAGGAGCAGTTCGAGGACGTCATCATCGCCAACGTGGGCGGCTACAACGTGCGCATCCGCGATGTCGCCACCGTCGGGCTGGGACCAGTGGACGAGCGTGTCACCTCCCGCTTCAACGGCAAGCCGGCGCTCAACATCGGGATTATCAAGCAGTCCACGGCCAACCCGCTGGATTTGTCCAAGGCGGTGCGGGCCGAGATGGAAGAGCTGAATGCCACGCTGCCGTACGGCATGAAGTTGAACATGGCCTACGATACCTCGGTGTTCATCGAGAAATCCATCGAGTCGGTATTCCGGACGATCGTCGAGGCCATCATCCTGGTCGTGCTGGTCATCTTCCTGTTCCTGCGCAACCTGCGGGCCAGCGTCATTCCCATCGTCACCATCCCGGTGTCGCTGATCGGCGCCTGTACGCTGATGTACGCCTTCGGCTTTTCCGTCAACACGCTGACGCTGCTGGCCATGGTGTTGGCAATCGGCTTGGTGGTGGACGACGCCATCGTGGTGCTGGAGAACATCTACCGCCACATCGAGGAAGGCAAGTCGCGCTTGCAGGCAGCGCTGCTCGGGTCGCGCGAGATCGGTTTCGCCGTGGTGGCGATGACCTTGACCCTGGTCACGGTGTACGCGCCGCTCGCGTTTGCCACGGGACGCACCGGCCGGCTGTTCATCGAGTTTGCGCTCGCCCTGGCAGGCGCCGTGCTGGTGTCCGGCTTCGTCGCCCTGACACTTACCCCGATGATGTGTTCGCTGATGCTGCGCCACCAGAGCTCGCACGGCCGGGTCTACAACTTCATCGAAGCCTGCCTGAACGGCTTGACCCGGGGCTACCAGCGGGCGCTGGGCTTCGCGCTCGCGCACCGGGCTTGGGTGGTGGTGCTGGGGCTGGCGGTGGGCGCGTGCAGCATTCCGTTGTTCAAGACCATCAAGAGCGAACTCGCCCCGGTGGAAGACCGCGGCGTGATCTATGGCCGGGTGGTGGCGCCCCAGGGGGCGACCGTGGGATACACCACGTCCTACCTCGAGCGCATGGAGGAGATTTACAAGGATATCCCCGAGATGGCCGCGTACCAGGCCGTCGCAGGCTTCCCCGTGGTGACCGACGGCAACGCGGTGCTGCGCCTCAAGCCGTGGGAGGAGCGCACGCGGTCGCAGCAGGAGATCGCCCGCTCGCTGCAGCCACGCTTTGCCGCGCTGCCGGGCGTGCAGGCCTTCCCGGTCAATCCGCCTTCGCTCGGCCAATCGCCCCGTTCCACGCCGATCGAGTTCGTGATCATGAGCCAGGTCTCCTATCCGGAACTGGCGGTCATCGCGGAAACGTTCCTCGCCGAACTCGCCAAGTACCCGGGCGTTCAGAACGTGCAGACCGATTTGCGGCTGAATACGCCTGAATTGCGCGTGCAAGTCAACCGCGACAAGCTGGCCGACGTGGGCGTGGATGTGGACCGCGTGGGGCGTACGCTCGAAACCATGCTGGGTGGCCGCCAGGTCACGCGCTTCAAGGACAACGGGGAGCAGTACGACGTGCTGGTGCAGGTCATCCCGCGCGACCGCTCCAACCCGGACGACATTTCGGACATTTACGTCCGTGCCCGCAACGGCGAGATGGTCCAGTTGGCCAACCTGCTGTCGGTGCGCGAAGGGGTGTCGCCGCAGACGCTGAACCACTTCAACCGCATGCGCTCGGTCACCATCACGGGCTCGCTCGCCCCGGGCTATGCGTTGGGCGAGGCGCTGGAAGTGATGGACGAGATTGCCGCGCGCGTGCTGCCGGCTTCCGCGCAGACGGACTTGAACGGCCAGTCCCGCGAGTTCCGCGATTCATCCGGCAGCATTTATATGGTGTTCGCGATGGCGGTTGCCTTCATCTATTTGGTGCTGGCTGCCCAGTTCGAGAGCTGGCGCAATCCGCTGATCATCATGCTGTCGGTACCGCTGTCGATGACGGGCGCCTTGCTGGCGCTGTGGCTGACGGGCGGGACGCTATCGATATATAGCCAGATCGGCCTGGTGACCTTGGTCGGGCTGATTACCAAGCACGGGATCTTGATCGTCGAGTTCGCGAACCAGCTGCGTGACCAGGGCAAGGAGCTGCTGGAAGCAGTGGCCGAGGCGAGCGTGCTGCGCCTGAGGCCGATCCTGATGACGACCGGCGCGATGGTGCTGGGCGCCGTGCCGCTGGCCCTGGCCAAGGGGGCCGGTGCCGAGTCGCGGGTGCAGATCGGATGGGTGATCGTGGGGGGCATGAGCCTGGGCACGATCCTGACGCTGTTCGTGGTGCCTTGCGTCTACGCGCTGATCGCGGGCAAGCGCAAGCGTCCGCTGCCCGTGGGTGAACATCCGGTCGAGGTCGATGCGCATGCCGCGCCCGTTCCTCCTGCGCCGGAAACGGTAGGTTGAGCGAGCGCGGCGCGCCAAATGTCCTACACTTGAGGGCCACCGCCATTTTTTGATGCCCACTCATGCGCTACGTCGTCCTGGATACTGAAACCACCGGCCTCGATCCACTCCAAGGACACCGCATCATCGAAATCGGCTGCGTCGAGATCGTCAACCGCCGGGTCACCCAGCGCCACTTCCATACCTATCTCAATCCGGACCGCGACAGCGACCCCGGTGCGCTGGAAGTCCACGGACTGACCACCGAGTTCCTTTCCGACAAGCCCCGCTTCGAAGATAAAGTCGACGAATTCCTCGACTTCGTCCGCGACGCCCACATCATCATCCACAACGCCGAATTCGACCTGCGCTTCCTGAACGCCGAGCTGGCGCGCCTGCAGCGGGGCGACTTCCGGGACCACTGCCTGGGCATCATCGACTCGCTGCAGCACGCCCGCGAACTGCACCCGGGCAAGCGCAACTCCCTGGATTCCCTGTGTGACCGCTACGGCATCTCCAACGCGCACCGGGTGCTGCACGGGGCCTTGCTCGACTCCGAACTGCTGGCCGAGGTCTGGCTCGCCATGACGCGCGGCCAGGACAGCCTGGTCATCGACCTCGGCGACACCACCGTGCAGGAATCGGCCGAGCTCGGCGCCTTCGACCCGTCCACCCTGCCGGTGATCACGGTGAGCGAGGCCGACTTGGAGGCCCATCGCGCTTACCTGGCCGGCCTGGACAAGGAATCCAAAGGCCAGACGCTCTGGCGCAAATGGGAACCACTTCCCGTCGAGCAGGAAACTGTGGTATAGTTATGGGCTCCCGCCAGTGCGGCGGGCTTCACACCGAAGCGCCTCGGCGAGGTCGCGTCTTCGGGCGGTTAGCTCAGTGGTAGAGCACTGCCTTCACACGGCAGGGGTCACTGGTTCGAACCCAGTACCGCCCACCATCGATTTCCCCCAAGAAAGAAAACAAGTCCGGCCGACTGCGCAGCGTTGGTGGAATTGTGAACGCCCCGGTCGCTGCCCGGGGCGGCAAGACGCCTACGCATCCAAACGGCCAAGGTGAACCGGCGCGCGGAACGCGCCCGCGCCAGGCCGGCTGCCGCGGATCAATCCTTATCCAAGCTTGAACGGATCACGGGGTGCTCCGCTCAACTCCACATACACGGACTTCGTTTCGGTGAATTCGCGTATGGCGTCCATGCCATTCTCGCGGCCCAGGCCGCTTTCGCCAAACCCACCGAAGGGCGCGGCGAACGATATGACGCGATAGGCGTTGATCCAGACTGTGCCCGCGCGCAGCTGGTGGGCCACCCGATGCCCGCGGTGGATGTTCTGGGTCCAGACTGCCGCTGCAAGGCCGAACCGGGTGTCATTGGCGATGCGGACGGCATCGGCTTCGTCCTTGAACCGGATGACGGACAGGATCGGACCGAACACTTCTTCCCTGGCGATGCGCATGCGATTGTCCACATCCGTAAAGATCGTGGGCTGTACGAATAGTCCGCCCAGTTCGGGGTCTACTCCGCCGCCGCATGCGAGCTTGGCGCCGTCCTGCTTGGCTATGGAAATGTACTCGAGCACCTTGTTCAACTGAGGCACGTTGGCGCACGGCCCCATTTCCGTGCTTGGGTCCATCGGGTTGCCCAGGCGTATGGTGCGCGCCTTGGCAACGAGTTTCTCCACGAATGCATCATGGATGTCTTCCTGTACCAGCAGGCGCGAGCCGGCCATGCACGTCTGCCCGGTTGCCGCAAAAATGCCGGCTACCGCGCCGTTTGCGGCGACGTCGAGATCGGCATCATTGAAGACGATATTGGGGGATTTTCCGCCGAGCTCCAGAGAGACGCGAGTCAGGTTCTTGGCAGCTTCCGCTGCGATGCGCTTACCGGTTTCGGTCGCGCCGGTGAAGGCGATCTTGTCCACGCCAGGATGGCTGACCAGTGCGGCGCCAATCGAACCCTGGCCATTGACGACGTTGAATACGCCCGGCGGGAAGCCTGCCTCATGAATCCGCCGCGCCAGTGCAATGGTGGATACCGGGGTGTGCTCGGAGGGCTTGACCACGAATGTGCACCCCGCGGCCAAGCCGGCCGCCAGCTTGAAGATGAGCAGTAGGCCAGGTGAGTTCCACGGGGTGATGGCGCCCACGACGCCTATGGGTTCGTGGCGCGTATAAATCATGAAGTTGGGGCGGTCCGAAGGAATCACGTCGCCCTGCAGCTTGTCGGCCAGTCCGGCGTTGTAATAGAACCATTCCGGCAGGTACTGCCACTGCCCCAGCATCTCTTTGTACAGCTTGCCGTTGTCAGTGGATTCGATACGGGCGAGCTCCTCGGCGTCCCGTTTGATGATATCTCCCAAGCGACGCAGTAACTCGGCTCTTTGGGTGGCCGTCATTTTGGACCACGGGCCATTCTCGAACGCATCGCGGGCCGCCTTGACGGCGCGATCGACGTCCTCCACCGTCCCGTCGTTTACCCGCGCCCATACCTTCTGGGTGTAGGGATTCAGGGAATCCATCGGGTTTTGGAGCGGCTCTTCCCGGCCATTTATCCAATTCCCAAATTCGGGTATAGCCACGTCGCTCAACGTATTCATTTTTCTTCAGTCTCTCCACTCACAGGAAATTGCCGGCTCAAAGAGCGAGCGTCTTGATGGGGTAGTATTGCGAGCCGCATTTCGGCAGGCAAACGAAAATTTCACGGGCAGATATGACGATTTTTCATGCGCGCCCTGCAAGCAATTTCCTTCATACCGGTAGTGGATATATTTCGTTGGCCTAGCCTTGCCAGATTGCCTAGCATGAAAAAAACATAAATGGCAATGCAACGCCACCAAGAGGAAAGCAGAGACAATGGGCTTACACGGCCGTTTCAGACTGTGCCCACCCAACGCGCCAGGCTACGCTGTGGGCATCGGCAGCATTGCCTCAATCCTCGTCAATGCTTTGTCGGCGCTTCGCGCCGACGGCACTCCGCACCCGAGACGCGCCACCCGGCCTTGGCGCCGGCCGCCCGCGCATTTTCCAAGATGCGACGAGGCCGGGTTCTCACAGCCAGGTGGTGTGTTCCCAGCCATGAAGTGATTCCCCGATGACACCGACACGTTGGTGGTAACCGACTACCGCCGGCGAAAGGGAGTACGAACTTCGCAATGAGCAACAGCTCGAAGCGGTGGTGGATCGCGCTCTCAATATGGCCATGAGTGAGCCCCGCGGCCCGGTTTACCTCTCGTTGCCGCGCGAGGTGCTGGCCCAGTCCATCGAGGCAGTGGAGTACGACTCTCCCAGCCGGCACCAGTGCGCTTCGGCGCCTTATCCGGATCCGGCCGGCATACAGCAGGCAGCTCGGATGCTTGCCGCTGCCAAGCGCCCGTTGATCATCACCAGTGCGATAGGGCGTGATGCCGAAGCCGTCGGGCACCTTGCCGCATTGGCCGAACGTTATGCGATCCCGGTAACCCAAAAATGGGCACGCACGATGAATCTGCCGGCCGATCATCCCATGCACTTGGGATATGAGCCGGGTCCGTTCCTCGAGGATGCAGACCTCATCCTGGTGCTGGATTCAGACGTGCCCTGGATCCCGAGTTACCAAGCACCCCGGATCGACTGCCCCGTCATTCACATGGGCGTCGACCCGCTGTTCTCGCGCTACCCGATACGTAGCTACCGCTGTGATCTCGCCGTGACCGGGGTTCTGCGCGGCGCCCTGCCTGCGCTCTCGCACGCGTTGGCTGCGTTCGAAGCAGGCATGGCCGCAGACATTGCCCAACGCCGAGAGCGCATCGGCGTGCTGCGGAAAAAGCAGCGGGACGACTGGGCCGCGCGCATCGAGCGGGCCGGCCGGAGTGATGTCATCGAGCCGATCTGGATCAGCCACTGCCTCGACCAAGTCCGGCCTGACGACGTCATCATCCTGAAGGAGGGGCCGATGGTGATGGAGCCTCTGAGCCTGACGCGGCCGCATACGTTTTTCCACGATCATGCAGCCGGAGGCCTGGGATGGGCATTGGGCGCCGGCTTGGGCGCGAAGCTGGCCCAACCCGACAAGCTGGTCGTGAACGTGATTGGAGACGGCTCCTACATGTTCGGATGCCCGGTTTCCGCACACAGTGTCGGGCGCCAATACGGTATTCCCACGCTCACGCTCATCGTCAACAACGGCATGTGGGGCGCGGTCCGCCAATCCACGGCCAGCGTCTACCCCGACGGCCACGCCTCCCGCGCGAGCATGGAACCCCTGGTGGCACTCGATGGCACTCCCCACCTCGAACGTGTGGTCGAAGCAAGCGAAGGCCATGGCGAGCGAGTGGAATCACCGGGAGACTTACCCGCCGCACTCGACAGGGCGATCCATGCAGTCACCAAAGAGGGGCGGCAGGCCGTACTCAACATCATTACACAGCCCCCACAGTCGACTTTCTCTGGCGGCCAGATCAACAAGCGCTGACCGGCACACACCTATTCCACACCACGTCTAGAACCACTAAAGCAGGAGGAGCACATGGATACGCAGCAACGTAGGCGCCGCCTATTGTTAGGCGGCATGGCAGGGACTCTTGGGGCCGCAGCAGGAGCGACGGCGCGCCCGGCGCTCGCGCAAAGCGGTTATCCCACTCGCGCCATCACCATCGTCAATCCCTTTGCGCCGGGCAGTGTCTCGGATGCCGCCGCACGCATTACGGCGGAGCTGCTTTCCGAGGGGTTGGGCCAGGCCGTCGTCGTGGAGAACCGAGTGGGCGCAGGAGGCCTATTGGCCGGAAGGGCGGTCGCCAGGGCCGAGCCGGATGGCTATACCTTGCTGCTCACGGCCAGTTCCAGCCATTCCGGGACGGCCCTTTACAAGAGCATGCCTTTCGATCCGGTCAACGATTTCACCCATATCGCGCGCATCGGCAGCTTTCCGTCTTTCATCGCAGTCAACCCATCCTTGCCCATCCACTCCATCACCGAACTGGTGGAGTACGCGAAAAAGAATCCTGGCAAACTGAGCTACGGCCATGGAAACAACATGGGTCAGATCGTTGGCGAGTCGCTCAAGCGCCGCACCGGCATCGACATCGTACGAGTCGGGTATCGCAGTAACCCCGCCGCGGTGGTCGACCTGATCGCAGGGCATATTCAAGTCATGATGCCGGACCTGAATACGGGCTTGTCTCATGTGAAGTCCGGCAAGATCAGGCCGCTGGCCGTGTTCACCAAGGCACGGAGTGCAGAGATGCCCTCTGTGCCCACGCTGCATGAAACCGTCATGCCCGGCTTCGAGCTCTTGCCATGGTGCGGTTTGTCTGCTCCTGCCAATTTGCCGCCAAGCATCGTCCAAAGACTCTCTGATGTCTTGGAAGCGAGCATGAAGCGTCCAGCAGTGCGGGAGCGATTCCTGCAAAGCGGCGTCGGGCCTTTCTGGGGGGATCACAACGAGTTCAAGGCGTACGTGGTCCAGCAATTGGAGAACAGGACGGCCCTGATCAAAGAAGCCGACATCGAGCCGAGCTGAGGGGGGAGCCCGCCGGCCGACCCATCCGGCAGGCAGCACGCCCCATTGGGAGGGTGGTCCGTTCGTGGCCCAGGGGGTGACGCGCCTCAGGCGCGGGGCGCCTTTCCCTCCCGCTCCAATAGCGCGCGCTTCCTTTCCACGCCCCAACGGTATCCCGACAACGCTCCATCGCTGCGTACGACACGGTGGCAAGGAATCGCCACCGCGAGGGCGTTCGCGGCGCAGGCGCGCGCGACGGCGCGTACCGCTTTGGGCATGCCGAGGCGGGCCGCGATTTCCGCGTACGTCATGGTGACGCCGGGGGGGATCTGGCGCAGCGCTTGCCAGACACGTTCCTGGAAAGCGGTGCCGCGTACGTCGAGCGGCAGGTCGAGTCCGACGGCCGGCGCCTCGACGAGCCCGACGACGCGGGCGATCACCCGTTCGAAGTCCCGGTCGCCGCCGACCAGCGTGGCGCGCGGGAATTGGTCCTGCAGCTGGCGCACGAGCGCGTCCGGGTCGTCGCCGAGCAGGATGGCGCAAATGCCCCGTTCGCTCTGGGCGACGAGGATGGCGCCCAGCGAGCATTGGCCAACGGCGAAGCGGATGCGCATGTTCGCACCACCCTGGCGATAGTCTTTGGGACGCATGCCCAGCAGGCGGTCGGCGGCTTCGTAGAACCGGCTATTGGAATTGAAGCCGGCCTCGTAGATGGCGTCGGTGACCCGTCCGCCCGCGTGCAGCGCGCGGCGCAGCTTGTCGGCGCGGCGAGCCGCTGCGTAGGCCTTGGGAGTGAGGCCGGTGACGGCTTTGAACACGCGGTGGAAGTGATGGACGCTCATGCCGGCTTGCCTGGCAAGTTCGCTCGATGCCGGAATGGCGTCCGAGGCATCGATGAGGCGGCACGCCTCGGCCACCTGTGCGGCGCGCCGGGCTGCGATCGCGCTGCGGTCGGATGCGTGCCGGCGGCTGGGGCGGTAGCCCGCCGCTTCGGCCTCTTCAGGTGTATCGAAGAATTCGACGTTCCTGGGGTGCGGCAGGCGGGTGGGGCTGCCCGGGCGGCAATAGACCCCGGTGGTCTTGACGGCGTAGACGAACCGGCCGTCCACGGCGGGATCGCGCGCCAGCACGGCGGCCCAGCGGGGGTCGGCATCGGCCGGGAGCGGCGTCGTGGGCGAGGGGGCGGACGTCATGGCGGTTTCCATTCTTCTGGTCATGGAGGAACTGTAGCGCCCCAGTCGGCGGCGTTCACCCCGGCGCTTGCCCTCAAATTCGCGGCGCAGGTCAGGCGCGGCGTTGAGCGCGGGTGGTCGCCAGCCAGGCCAGCCCCCAGCCGATGGCGATGCCGATTCCGTCCGCCACGACGTCCGCCCCCCCGGCCGAGCGCGTGGGCGTGAGCGACTGCAGGAGCTCGATCAAGACGCCAAAGCCCAGCAAACCCAGCGCCTTGGGCCAGAAGCGTCCCGCAGGATATGCGAGGCGCGCGAGCACCGTAAGCGTGGTGAATCCCAATAGATGATTGGTCTTGTCCCAGCCCGTCGTGGGCATGGGCGTGGTGGAAGGCAGTAGCGAGAGCACGAGTATGCCCAGCACCGTGGCCCAAAACAGCGGCTTCCAGCCGACGAAGGCGGTTAGACGAGAAATCATCGGGGTCAGGATGGGGAAGGGGCGGCGCGCATGCCGCGAGGTTTTCTTTATTATCGCCGCAGGCCCGGCGGTTTGCTCTAGCCTGTAGGGCGTAGGCCGCCCCGGGCCAGCCCCGGCAGGCCCCTTTTCAATGTTGGCGGCCGGGGTATTGGCTGATGCGGCAGGCGTGCGGGCTACTATTGGATTAATACCGTGTTGCCGTATTTGTCAGTTTCAGGAGCTGAACATGCCTTCAACCCCGATGCGCTTGCCGGTCTATATGGACTATAGCGCGACGACGCCCGTCGACCCACGCGTGGTCGATGCCATGGTCCCCTACCTGTACGAAAAATTCGGTAATCCCGCTTCTCGCAGCCATGCCTACGGGTGGGAGGCGGAGGAGGCGGTGGAAACTGCACGCGCCCACGTGGCGGCCCTGATCAACGCCGATCCGCGGGAAATCGTCTGGACGTCCGGCGCCACGGAGGGCAACAACCTCGCCATCAAGGGCGCCGCGCAGTTCTATGCCGAGCGCGGCAAGCACATCATCACCGTCAAGACCGAGCACAAGGCCGTGCTCGACACTTTCCGCGAGCTCGAGCGCCAGGGGTTCGAAGCGACCTATCTCGACGTGGACAGCGACGGCATGCTGCCCATCGAGCGCCTGGAGGCCGCCATGCGCCCAGACACGATCCTGGTGTCCGTCATGTTGGTCAACAATGAGATCGGCGTCATCCAGGACGTGGAGGCCATCGCCAAGCTGTGTCGCGAGCGCGGCGTCATCTACCATTGCGATGCGGTCCAGGCGGCGGGCAAGATCCCCATCGATGTGCAGTCCTTCCCGGTCGACCTGCTGACCGTCACCGCACACAAGCTCTACGGCCCCAAGGGCATCGGCGCGCTGTACGTGCGCCGCAAGCCGCGCGTTCGCCTCAACGCCCAGATGCACGGCGGCGGCCATGAGCGGGGCATGCGCTCCGGCACGTTGGCCACGCACCAGATCGTGGGCATGGGCGAGGCCTTCCGGCTCGCCAAGCTCGAGATGCCGCTGGAGTCTGCGCGCGTGGGCAAGCTCCGCGACAAGCTGCTGGCTGGCCTCATGGAAATTCCCGAGGTCTATGTCAACGGCAGCCTCGAGCACCGGGTGCCGCACAACTTGAACATGAGCTTCAACTTCGTTGAAGGCGAGTCGCTCATCATGGCGATCAAGGATGTGGCGGTATCGTCGGGGTCTGCCTGCACCTCCGCGTCGCTCGAACCTTCTTTCGTGCTGCGCGCCCTGGGCCGCAGCGACGAGCTGGCCCACAGTTCCATCCGCTTCACGCTCGGGCGCTTCACCACCGAGCAGGAAGTGGATTTCGTGGTCGACCTGGTCAAGGCCAAGGTCGCCAAGCTGCGCGAGCTCAGCCCCCTCTGGGAAATGTACCAGGAGGGCATAGACCTGAATTCCATTCAGTGGGCTGCCCATTGAACCGCTAACGCCCACGGGCCGGGTGTCTTCCCGCAAAGGACCGCCGCGCGCGGTCCTTTGCGTTTCGTCTGCCGAAACGGTTTAAGATTCCTCCTCCTTCGCCGCCCGCATGAGGCTATGCTGCGGCGTTCATTGTCCTGGTTTGTATCGGCTTCAGCAGTCATGTCTCAACATTCCGCATCAGGCGCCGGCGCGTTGGCCGGCATTCGCGTTCTCGACCTTACCTCGGCAGTGGTCGGCCCGTATGCGTCCAAGATCATGGCCGACAACGGGGCGGACGTGATCAAGGTCGAATCCAGCGATGGCGACGTCATCCGCTGGATCGCCGGACCGTCGCCCACGCCCGGCATGTCGGGCAAGTTCCTCCACCTGAACCGGGGCAAGCGCAGCATCGTGTTGGACCTCAAGAAAGCGGAAGGGCGCGAGGCCGTCATGCGCCTCGTCGCCCAGTCCGACGTGCTCTTGATCAACATGCGTCCCAAGGCGGTGGAGCGCTTGGGCCTGGCTTATGAGAACGTCTCGCGCGTCAATCCGCGCCTGGTGTACTGCGCCATGGTGGGGTTCGGGCCCGGCCCCTATCGGGATACCCCGGCCTACGACTCCATCATCCAAGGGGGAGCCGGCGTGGCTGCGCTCTCAGAAATGGCCACTGGCGAACCCCGGTACGTGCCCTATGTCGTGGCCGATCGCACGGTGGGGCTGATGGCCCTCAATGCCGTCCTCATGGCGCTATTGCAGCGGGAGCGGACGGGGGCCGGCCAGCAGATCGAAGTGCCGATGTTCGAGAACATGGCGGCCCTGGTGCTGAGCGAGCACCTTTACGGCTCCACTTTCGATCCGCCCTTGTCGCCCCCGGGCGACCTGCGCCTGATCGATCCCGAGGCCAAGCCCGTCAAGACGCTGGACGGATATATCTGCCTGACCACCAACACTGACGCCCAGGCTTTCGCCTTGATGCGCGTCATGGGACGTCCCGAGATGCAGACGGACCCGCGCTTTTCCACCAAGCAGGCGCGGGCAGCGCACAGCCGGGAATATTTCAGCATCCGCGCGCAGGAAATGGCCAAGCGCACGACGGCGGAATGGCTGGCCTTGCTCAAGGAGGCCGACATCCCCGCCATGCCCTACAACACGCTGGACAGCCTGGTGGTCGATCCGCACATCCAGGCCGCCGGGGTATTGCGCGCGGCCGAGCACCCGACGGAAGGGCGCATGTGGGACCTGTCCGACCCGACCTACATGAGTGCGCGCGGGGAGGTCGAGCTGCGGCCCGCCCCCACGCTGGGCCAGCACGGGGCCGAGATCCTGGCCGAAGCGGGCTATACGCCCGAGGAAATCGAGTCGCTCTCCGCATCGGGCGTGCTGGGAACGCCGCGCTGATTGTCCCGGAGCTGCCGATAGGCCTGGAGGATGGCGTCCGCGGTCTCCCAGAGCACTGGCACATGCCGCTTCTGGAAAGACGCCGTCATGGTGCTGCCGAAAGTGGTCATGCTGAGCACGGCGAGCAGCTCATCGCCTGCGCGCAGCGGGACCGCGCAAGTCGCGCTGTCCCCGGGCGTGGCCGGCTGCCGCACCGCGTAGCCGCGCTGGCGCGTTGCCTCCAGTATCGATTCCAGGCGGGGCGGCACGCCGTCCGGCAGCAGGAAGCGGCGCTCTGGCTCTGAACAGAACGAGAGGTAGGCGATCCCGACGCAGGATTCGGTCACCGGGTGCCTGCGCCCGTACGTGGTGGGCAGGTAGGCGAGGGGGCTGTATGGCATGGTGCTGTAACGCACCGCCATGCGGTCGCCGTCGAGCGTGGAGAGGCCCAGCGGCCATTTGATGCGACGGGTGGCGTCGATCATGCAGGGTATGGCGGCGTCGACGATCAGCAGGCGCTCCGAACACCCGTCGCTCAGTTCGCGTACCTTCGCCGTCAGCTGATAACTGCCCCGCCCGTCCACTTCGCGCACGTAGCCGTCGGCACGCAGGGTTTCGAGGATGCGGTACACCGTCGGCTTGGGCAGGCCCGTGTCGCGGTGCAGTTCGGCCAGCGTCGAATGCATGCGTCCGTTGAGGGCGCGCAGCACCAGTAGCGCGCGAGAAACCGAACGTATCATCGAGACGGCCTATGCATGAGCGTGGCGCCCGGCCGGCTGCGCCTCACGCGCCAGCGGCCGGCGATCCCTCGGCGGGCACGCGTGCGAAGATCAGGTCCCAGACACCGTGCCCCAGCCTCAGGCCCCGCGTTTCGAACTTGGTTTGCGGCCGCCAGGCCGGGCGCTCGGCATAGCCTTGGCAGGTGTTGGCCAGTTGCGGCTCGCCGCCCAGGACCTCGAGCATTTGCTCCGCATAGGGCTGCCAATCGGTGGCGCAATGCAAGTACCCGCCCGGCGCGATGCGGCTCGCGAGCAGCTGCACGAAGGGCGGCTGGATCAGGCGGCGCTTGTGGTGACGCTTCTTGGGCCAGGGGTCGGGGAAGTAGATGTGCACCCCCGCCAGGGAGTCGGGCGGGATCATGTCGCGCACGACTTCCACGGCGTCGTGCTGGATGATCCGGACGTTGCGCAGGCCGGAGTTTTCGATGCGCCGGAGCATGGCGCCGACGCCCGCATTGAAGACTTCCACGCCCAGGAAATTGCGCTCGGGTTGGGCGAGCGCGATCTTCTCGGTCGTTTCGCCCATGCCGAAGCCGATCTCCAGGATCGTCGGCGCTTCCCGGCCGAACACCTGGGCGAAGGAGAGGCGCCGGGCGGCATAAGGAAGGCACCAGGCGCCGGCCAGCGTCTCCAGCGCTTCCTTCTGGCTGAGGGTGATGTGGCCGCGGCGGTTGACGAAGCTGCGGATGTGCGTGCCGGGGCGCGCTGGCTTTGCCGATTCCGCAACCGGCGGCGCGAGCTCGGCCGGCGGGTCGGGCAAAGCGGGAGATGGGGTAGTCATGTTCATCGTGGTCTTAGCCTCCGCCGACCGCGACGACGATCTCGATGCGATCGCCGTCGGCCAGCAGGACATGCTCATGCGCGCTGCGCGGAACGATTTCTCCGTTGCGCTCCACGGCCACGCGCTTGCCTGCGTACCCGAGCGCCTGGATCAGATCGGCCACCGAGGAGGGGGCCTCGATCGTGCGCGATTCCCCATTCAATACGATATTCATACCCAGGATTTTAGTCGGTCTGCAGGAGGGCGGGGTGGCACCGTGCGCGGGCCGCCCTCGTGGCTGCGCCCGGTGAGGGGGGCTAGGGTTCACCCTAGGTCCCAGCACGCGGGGTGTAACCTATTATTGCTCCATACCATATTTAAACCATGGTTTTATATATGATACAAACTTGGGTCGCGCCGGTTACCTGACGCCTGTCGGCTTCCAGCGACCAGACCGGTTCCATGTCTTGGCGACCCGCCCACCGGAGCTTCTCTGATGAAACGTCGTGAATTCCTCGGCGGCCTTGCCGCTTCCGCCGCCCTATTGCCGTTCCCCGGCGTGGTTTCCGTCGTGCATGCCCAGGAAAAGGGCAAGCTCACCTTCTTGACCCCCTCGGCGTTCTCGCTGGCATTCTCGCCCATTCTGTATGCGTCCGCTGCGGGGCTTTTCAAGAAAGAAGGCATCGATGTGCAGGTGGAGGCCGGCCGCGGTGCCGCGCAGGTCGTGCAATTGACGGCGGCCAAGCAGGTGCAGACCGGCCGCACCGGCGGCGCCAATTACATGATGGCACGCGTCAACAACAATGCGCCGGTGATCGCCATTGCGACCATTGCCCAGCGGTCTCCGTTCGCAGTCATTTCGTCCAAGGATGCGCCCATCCGGAATCCGCAGGACCTGGCGGGCAAGACCATAGGCGTGCAGTCCGCGGGCGGTTCGATGGAGGCCACGCTGGACTTGCTGCTGATGCGATCCAAGATTGATCCGAAGTCCGTGCGGCGCGAGCGCGTAGCGGATTCGGCAGCCTCGTTCGGCATGATCCAGGCCAAGCGCGTGGACGGTTTCCTTGGCAACATGAGCGCCGCCATCCGCCTGACGTCCCAGAACTACCCCGTGGCGACGATGCCCATGGATGACGGGGTGCCCGGGCAGGTGTACGTGGCGGAGGAGTCGGTGCTCGCCGCCAATAAAGACCAGTTCGTCGCCTTCCTGCGCGCGGCGTATCGCTCCGTCCAGGAGCTGATGGCCATGGACGACGAAGGCTTGAAGAAGGCCGTGGCGCTGATGCGTGGCAAGTTCGACATTCCCGGCGCGGACAACGAGTCGATCGCCGTTGCGGACATGCGCGCCAACCGCGACCTGTGGACGACCTCCGACCCCAAGAAGCTCTTGCGCTGCAATGAGGCGCAGTGGAAGGAAGGGGAGGAGCTCCTGCGCGGGGCGGGCATGCTCAAGCAGCCCACCACCAAGCCGCTCTATACCAACGAGATCTGGGAGGCTGCCAATGGCTGAGACGCCCGTGCGTGCGGTGCCGCCCGCCGGTAACGTCCACGTGCTGAACGCCGGCCGCGAGCCGGTGGTGCGGCTCGAGGGCATCTCGAAGCGCTTCGAGACCAAATCGGGGGCCGTCCAGGCGCTGGAGGGCATACGCTCGTCCATCGGGGCAGGCGAATTCGTCGCCGTGGTCGGGCCATCCGGCTGCGGCAAGTCTACGCTGCTGCGCATTCTATGTGGCCTGGAGCAGCCCACCCAAGGCAAGGTGGATTGGGGCAAGGAGGGTCATGCGCCGCGCCTGGGCGTGGCCTTCCAGGAGCATCGCTTATTGCCTTGGCTCAGCATCGAGCAGAACGTCATGCTGCCCCGCCTCATGCAGGGCAGCGCTTCCGCCGCCGATCGCGAGCGCGCGCACGGGCTGTGCAGGCTGGTCGGCCTGAGCGGGTTCGAGAAGCGCCGCCCGGCGGAGCTGTCGGGCGGGATGAAGCAACGCGCCTCGGTTGCGCGCGCCCTTTTCACCGACCCCGAGTTGCTGTTGCTGGACGAGCCCTTCGGCGCGCTGGATGCGCTCACGCGGGAGCAAATCACGGCCGATACCGAACGCATCTGGATGGAACGGCAATTCGCGGCGCTGCTGATCACCCATTCCATCAGCGAAGCCGTCCACCTGGCCGATCGCGTGATCGTGATGTCCGCGCGGCCCGGCCGCATCGTGGCGGAGTTCAAGATCGATCTGCCGCGCCCCCGCACCGAGGTCTTGGGGTCGCCAGAATTCGGCAAGCTCTGCAGCGATATCCGCAAGAAACTGGAACTTTGAATTCCCGCGGCTGGGGAAGACTGAAATGACTCGAATCGTTTTGCAGGTGTTCGCCGTCGTGGCGTTCTTCCTGATCTGGAAAGGGTACGTCCATTTCTTCGACGTATCGCCTCTGGTGCTTCCAGCTCCCGAGCTGGTGGTCGTCGCCTTGTTCCGCCTCCTGGGCCAGCCCGACACCTATTACCATCTCGGCGTCACGCTTGCCGAGTGCCTCGGCGGCTTTTTGTTCGCTGTCGTGTTCGGCACCGTCATCGGCCAGCTCCTGGGCCGTGTCGCCCTGCTCGACACCATTTTCAAGCCGTTCGTGATCGCCTTGCAGGTCACGCCCAAGGTGGCGCTGATACCCCTGTTCATCCTTTGGTTCGGCTTCGGGCTGGAGTCGAAGATCATCGTGTCCGCGGTGCTTGCCTTCTTTCCCGTGTTCGCCAACAGTTACCTGGGCGCGAAGTCCGTGGACCGCGGCCTCTCGGAGGTGTTCACCGTGGGCCAAGCCAAACAGTCGCGGCGCTTCCGCCTGTTGGTCATCCCGAGTTCCTTGCCCTACATCCTGACGGGCATGGAAATGGCCATCGTGCTGGCCATCATCGGCGCCGTGGTGGGCGAGTTCGTCGCGGGCACGCGCGGCCTCGGCTATCTTGCCACCATCAAGCTGCAGGAGCTGGAGGTCGACACCCTGTTCGCAGTGGTGCTGCTGCTGGCGGCGATCGGCTTTTCTCTTTACTTCATCGTCGGCTCGCTGCGCCGGATCATGATTCCCTGGCACGAATCCGCGAGCAAGGTCGCGATCTGAGGGCGGGGCGCCCGTCGGCCAGGGCGGGCGCTCCTTCGGCGCGCCATGCGCGCCGGCGCGTTACTCGCGTTCCAGGATCGCCAGGCCCCCGAAGCGATCGATGAGGAATATCAGTCCGCGCTCATCGACATAGACGTCGTTGCTCGACGCCCGCTCGTGGCCGGGCGCCGGGTCCGGGATGTAATGCGCCACCTCGCGCAGCGAGCGCGGGTTGGAAATGTCGATGAAACGCACGCCTTGCGCGAACCACGCCACGGGAACTTCCAAGCCAGGGATGAACTCGACGGGCTGGTGACAGCCTGATTTCCCGGGGTTGTCCTGTCCGTCCAGCCCTTCGACCTGGAAACTCGCCACGGGAACGGGCCGCGTTTCGTCCGAGATGTTCACCATCCAGAGCGCCGCGGGCATGGTCTGGCTGGGTACGTCCGTGGTAAGAGGATTGACGTCTTCGTCTGCCACGATGGCCCACCGGTGCCCATGAATGCGTTGCTGTACGGGCACCATGGAGTGCGTAGGCCAATGGAAGGGCGGGCTCCAATCGATCTGGGACACCAGGCGAGGCTTGGCGATGTCCGAAATATCCAGGATGACCGCGCCTCCGTGCCAGTAGCTCACGTACAGCCGGTCTCCGTCGCGAATCGCGTGGTGGCAGCGGTGCTGGTATCCCTTCCAGGTGCGCGTTTCCCCTCCCGCCGCCCATTGCCCGGGCATCCACCACCTCGACACCTCCACCGGGTTGGCCGGGTCCGCCAGGTCGAGGATCATGACGATGTTGCCCAGATAACCTTCGACCTCGGGAGAGATATAGGCGTAGCGGCCGTCGAAGGTGAACCGGTGTATGCCGCTTCCGTCGCAATGCCACATCGCAAGCTGCCGGGGCTGGGACCGGTCGCGGACGTCGAATATGGCAAGGCCTCCCCGCTCTTTTGCCAGCGTCGCGTCGGTGATTTCCCGGTTCACCAGCATCAGGTCGCCATGTACCTGTACCTTGTGCGAATGCAGCCCTTCCGCGACCGGCACCGTGGCGACCTGCCTGGGGCGGGTCGGCTCCCGTACGTCCACGATGGTGGTGCCCGTCGGCCCGGTGATGTGGCCGATGTAGGCGAACCCGTCCTTGACCACCACCTGTC
Source organism: uncultured Pigmentiphaga sp. (assembly GCF_937950555.1). Lineage (NCBI taxonomy): Bacteria > Pseudomonadati > Pseudomonadota > Betaproteobacteria > Burkholderiales > Alcaligenaceae > Pigmentiphaga > uncultured Pigmentiphaga sp. The sequence continues at coordinate 21,481 of NZ_CALFCW010000066.1, forward strand.
CGCCGCCGGGACATGGAAAGACGGCGAGTTCGCGCACTCCTTTCGCACTAAGCATGATGCTTTCCTGAAGAAGTCTGCCGACGAGCGGCTTCAGTTGACATATTTGCCGGTCTTGGCCGCGATGCGCTTCCAGTTCTCGACTTCGCTCGCGATACGCTGCATCACTTCGTCGGGCGAGGCTTGTCCGAAGGTGACGTCGATGCCTTGCGTCGCCAATTTGGCGCGCACGTCGGGCGTGGCCAGGGCCTTGGCGAACTCCTCGCGCAACCGCTGGGCAACGTCAGGCGCCGCACCCTTGGGCAGGAAAAGCCCGTACCAGATGTTGGCGTTGAAACCCGGCACGCCGGACTCCGCGACGGTGGGGACCTCGGGTAGCTCGGCCACGCGGCGCGCGCCGCCGACGGCCATGGCCTTGATTTTCTTGTCCCTGATCAAGGGCAAGAAAACCGTGAGCGGGCCAGAGGTCAGGTCCAGCCGGCCGGAAGACAGGTCGGTCATCGCATTGCCGGCGCTCTTGTAGCGTACCGACAAGAACTCGAGTCCCGCCGCGTCGGCCAGTAAATCGAACACGAGTCCGGAAGTGCCCCCGGCGGAAAATTTCCCCGGGCTCTTCTTGATCTCCGCCATGAGCTCGGGGAAGGTGTTCCACGGAAGGTCGGGACGGGCGACCAGCAGCACCGGCGATTCGCCCACGGCGCCGATGGGCGTGAAGTCTGTCAGGATGTCGTACCCAGGCTGCCGGAAGAATCCCGCGTTAGACGTATGGATGCCGCTCAGCAAGCCGATGGTGTAGCCATCGGTCGGGGCCTTGGCCAAGAGCGCCGCGCCTATGTTCCCCGACGCGCCGGGGCGGCCTTCCACCACGATCGGTTGTCCAAGCTGCTTGGACATCTGTTCCGCCATGATGCGTCCGACGGCCTCGTGCCCTCCGCCCGGTACGGGCATGATCATCTGAATGGGACGGGTCGGGTAGTTCTGTGCCTGGGCGGCGGGTGCCGCTGCCAAGGATGCGGCGGTCAGCAGCATCGCTGCCCACGGGCGGGCGGCGGTACTCCGGGCGTGTGCCATCGAGTGTCTCCTTTGGGGTGCGACCGCCCCGGGTGCGCGAATCGGCCCCAGGGTTCTCGTTTCACTTGGTCGTGCGCGTTGGGCGCGGGCCTATTGGACACCGGGTACTAAGGGAAATAAAGACAGAAAAACTTTTGGACTGATAGCGAAAAGTGATTAGTTTGGCCGGATGCCCGGCTTCGCTCGCCCATGGCGGAAAGCCGTTTCCGGGGCCGACCCGGAGACGACGAGGTGGCGCGGCGTGCGCCGGCAGGCGGGACGCCGGGGCGGTCCCGGAGGGGTCGATGCGCCCTCGGCGCCCCGGCTTCGGGCGCGCCGTTTGCCGGCCTGGGAAATCGGGCTTAGAATTGCGTTCCTGCCGCCATGCGGCAGCGCTTCCGTCCCGGTCCTGCCGGGGCGTCCTGCGCGGGTGTAGTTCAATGGTAGAACGGCAGCTTCCCAAGCTGCATACGAGGGTTCGATTCCCTTCACCCGCTCCAGCTTTTCCTTTTTTTCCCGCCCCCTCGACGCCTTTCTTCCCCCGCCTTCCGCCGGGTTGCGTGCGGTGCAGCGCTTGGATGCGCGGACGTGGGACGCTTGCCCCGAACTTGGGACGGCAGGCCTGTACTTTCTGCCCCCGTTGGAGCCCGTCACTGCGTACATTCAGGGCGTCTGGATTTCGGCCAGGCGTTTCTTGATCGAGGGATCAAATGGGCGTTTTTCATCAGCGCGCGAATTTGCGCAATTTCTCGGCACGCATGCCGCGCTTCGGGTGCGGCCTGGCGCTGGCGTTGTTCTTGTCCGGTTGCGGAGGAGACGGCGATCCGGTCTCCGAGGCCGAGCCACCGCCGTTGGGCGGCGCGCCTTCCGGCATTGCTTGCAAGGACTACGACGGCAAGCAGATGATCGTCAAGGCCAAGACCATCACTATCCATAACAACACCAAGGGCACGATTTATCCCGTCCTGGCGACGAGCAAGAATGCGGTCAACGAGTGGATACAAGGGTGCTTCCGGACCACGGAGCCACATCCGGCCACGCACGTCTACAAGTTGTATGTCAACGAGGGCAAGGGCATGGCGCCCAACTCGTTCGTGACGATCACGCTTCCCTTGTACAGCGAGCCGGCCAAGGGCACCTATATCACCTGGTGGAACGGCGGGCGCGTGGTGCTGGCGGACAAGAACGACCGGCTGCGCGACGGGAGCGACAAGAAGCTGGCCACGCCCAAGGACGTGACGTGCAAGGCCCAAGGGACGAGCTGTGCGCTCACGACCTATTCCAGCGAGGTCCAGTTCCCGGAGAACGTCTACGCCCAGCTGTCCGAATACACCTTCGGCGACTCCATCATTCCCGAGGGCCAGACCCTGCGCCTGCTGAAGCCGGAGAACGTCGGCTACAACATCTCATATGTGGACCACGTCTACATGCCCGTGGCCATTGGTCCCAAGAACAACCCGTACATCGGCTATAGCGGTTCGACCCAGGATTTGCCCGCCTTCCGGCAGCACCTTGCCTCGTTCCTGGATAGCGACACGGGCAAGGGTTGGCCCGTCTACAACCTGAGGGAACTGAAGCTGCCCGGCGGTTACAACATCTTCGCGCAGCGCTCAGGCACGCTGCCGCCCACCGACGACGTGCCAGTCAAGCCCAAGGACGGTTTTCCGCCGCCGACACGAGCATCCCGGGATGGGACCACGCCAAGATCCAGTCCATGTACATCCACGAGCTGCAATACAACCACCTGCATGAAACAGACTTGAACCTGCGGTTCAACCCGTACGTCGAACTGATCCACGACGACCTGAACATGAATGCCTATGCGTTCTCGGTGGATGACGCGGTGGGCTTCATGAGCGAGTTGGGCGACGGCTTGGTCTTCACGGTGGGCGGCCCCAAGGGCCTGGAGAACGAACAGCAGTTCAGCTATGCCGATGGGTTTTCGCTCGCAATCGGGGTACCCAAGTCCATGGAAGGCCACGCCAATAAACCACTGATCAAGAAATATGGGGTGTGCGCGTTGAACCACGATCCGGCGGACCGGGACTGCAAGATGGACAAGCAGGACGTGGTGATGCCGACCAATAGCCAGATTGCCGGATTCCGGGTCGGCACGGTGTCGTCGTACCCGATCAAGGTTCGGTTTACCGACCTCGACGACAACGTATACACCATCCTGGTCAAGGCCAAGTTCGCGGCCTGCACGGATGACATGGACGTTTCCAAATGTCCGGCCAATCGCCCGGAGATCGTGGACAAGGCCGAATGCAGCGTGGTCACCAGCAAAGGGCAGAAGCATGCCAAGTCGAATGACTGGTGCCTGAACGCCAATCCGAACCAGCAACGGGAAAAGCAGCTGACGAAAAACTACTTGAGTTTCCCGCAGCCGGTGGGATACATGGACTGAAGGCGCTGCGGGGCCCTGGTCGAATCTACCCGCGCCGCGCTGGGCTTTCGCTAGCGATTAATCACGAAGCCCGTGTCGATGACGCCGTACACGGTGACGCCGTCGCTGCTGGAGGCGTGGTCGTCGGGCGACCGGGGGCCCGGCGTACACGCCACGCACAGGGCAAGCAGGAGCGTATACATCAAATGGCGCGTCATGGGGTTTCCGATTTCGACAGAGGTGCGAGCTGTGCGTATTCCGGAATGCGCCGTCGTCCATCGCCGCTTCGGGCGATGGAACGTCAATGCAGGCGGGATGCCGGAATGCCGCGTCCGTCGAAGTCGGGGCCCCCTGCAATGAAGGCGCGCAGGCGCTCGTCGGTAATGAAGCTCGCGGAAGACGAAGCGCGCAACAGTTCCTCGGGAGGCATGGGTTTGGCGATGGCCCAGCCCTGTACGTAGTCTACGCCTAATTCGGCAAGCGCTTCCACCGTCTCGTAGTCTTCGACCCATTCGGCGATGCTGCGCATGCCGAGATTGCGGGCGAGCTCGACGATGGCCTCCACGATCGCGTAATTGGCCGGGTGCTCATGCATGCGCTTGATGAAGCTGCCGTCGATCTTCAGCGCATCGGCGGCGAATTCCTTGAGGTAGGAGAACGAGGTGTATCCGGCGCCGAAATCGTCGAGCGCGATCTTCGCGCCGCAGGCCCGCAGGCGGTCGATGAAGCGGCGCGAGTTGGCGATGTCGTGCAAGGCAACGCTTTCCGTAATCTCCATGCACAGGTATTTCACGACGTTGCCGAATCGGGACAGGATGCGGAACGTGTCCTCGATGAAAGCCTCGTCGTTCATCGACGCGCCGCTCAGGTTGACGCAGACGAAGCGGGTGTTGGGCAGGCGTGGCAGGTTTTCGGTCAGCCAGACCAGGGTGGAGGTCAGCACCCATTTGTCCAGTTCCCCGATGGTGCCGTTGGCCTCGGCCGCGGCGATCACTTTCCCTGCGGGGATCATGGCGCCCGATGAGTCCTGCATGCGCACCAGCACTTCGAAGTCCAGCGAGGCTTCCGGTGCGCGCAGCGACATGATGGGCTGCATGACCAGCGACAGGCCGGTGGGCGTGAAGGTGCTGCCGAGTTCCTCGATGAGGCGCAGTTCCTCGGCGCGTTCCTGGAAGGCGGGGGCGTTTTCCTTGTAGATCACCAGGTGCCCATGCTTGCCCTTCTTGGCTTCGCGGCAAGCGCGGTCGGCGGCCGACACCGCGTCCTGGACCCGCATCCCGGGCGTGACTTCGATCAGGCCGATGGACACCTTGACCTGGAAGGACCGGCGCCGCAACTGGAACGGCATGCTGCAGATGTCGCTAATGACGCGGCGGCACAATTCCGTGGCGGGCAGCATCGCGGTGTCGCGGAGCACCAGGATGAATTCGTCCCCCCCGATGCGGCCGACGTAATGATTGTCTGCAAGCGACCACTTGATCCGTTGGCAAACCTGCTTGAGTACCTCGTCGCCGGTTTGGTGGCCGTAGAGATCGTTGATCAGCTTGAAGCGGTCGAGGTCGAGGTAGGCCAGCGCCACCGGGCGGGACGGATCGATCTGCTTGAGCGAGTTTTCCAGTACTTGCTCGATGCCGCGCCGGTTCAAGGCGCCGGTCAGCGAATCGTTGTTGGCCAGGAACCGCAGGCGCTCGGTCGCCTTGCGGCGCTCAGTGATGTCCTGCAGCGAACCTTCGATGCGGGTTTGGGCAAGCGTGGCCTTGGCAAGGTACCAGCGCGCCTCGTGGCCACCCATGGGTAGGGCCTGGATTTCGGCTTCGCCGCCGCGTTCGGCGATCTCCTTGAGGCGCTCCCACGCGCCGGCCTCGAAGAAGTTTTGCCACCGCTGTTCTTGCAGCGGCCTGCCGGTCAGGCCCAGTTTTTCCTGCATGGCGGTGTTGGCGCGCACGAAGCGGCCATCCGGCTCCAGCGTGAACAGCCCGACGGGCGTGACCTCGTAGGCACGCTGCAGCTCGGCCTCGGCATGTTCGCGTTCGACTCGCTCGGTGCGCATTTGCTCGGCAAAGGCGAACGCCGCCACCAGGCTGGATGCGAGCGCGGCGGTGACGCTGTTGAGCGTGCCTATCAATGTCTTGAAGTCGAACGCGGCGGCGATGACTTCGGAGAAGCTGGAAAACAGCACGATGCCCAGGGCCGCCGCATACCACAATGCAGTGCGCGAGCGCGTGATGATCACCATCCGCGCGAGGAAGAAGACGACGACGAGGATCCCGAACGACACCACCACCCACATGGCTGGCAGGAACCGCGCGAAGTCGAGGGTGAATGCGAACGCGAGCAGCAGCACGCCCGCGCGCGACCCGGCCCGCAACAGCCATCCATAGCCGACCCGGCTGAGCTCGGTCTTCAGGAATTGGCTGAACAGGGTATAGGTGACGATGTAGTACGAGGCGATGGTCAGCTTGCGCACCATCGGCATCCAGTCTGCGGGGATGGCGCGCTCCAGCCATTGGGTATCGAAACCCATGGTAATGCCGCCCAGCCGCAGATTGCCCACCAGCCAAATCGCAAAGAGCACGTAGCGCGCATCGCGGTTGATCAGGGCCGTCATCAGGGTCAGCACCGCCAGCGTCAGCAACCCGCCCTCCAGCACGCCCGTGGAATGGTGGTACGCCACTTCGGAGAGCGCGAGCTCGTCTCGTGGCCAGGCCTGGACCGTAATGCGTGCCGGGCCGGAGAAGCTGCCACGGCAAAGCACCTCCCGCGGTTGGGTCGATGTCCCGAGGTCTAGCGCGAAGCCGGCCTTGATGGGCTGTAGCTGGCCGGTGGACACCGTGCGATCGGCTGATCCCAGCAGCTGCATGCCTTGGGCGTCCCAACAGGCCACCTCCTTGGCGTGGCGCGACGGGAGTTCGACGACCTGCGGCGCATTCGACGGCGGAACGCGGAATTGAAACCAGAAGGGCATCTCGGACAGCCGTGTGTCGTGGAACGTCACCGGCTGCACGTTGGCGAGAGCCTGCGCCGCACCAGCGGGAGAACGGTCCGGGTCGGTGTCTTGCATCACCGCGAACGACAGGGAGCGGTTCCCGTCGGCGGTGTAGATGTGTTGCCCGAGCAGGAGGGCAATGAGCGAGAAGACGAAGATGGCAGCCGGTACGACGTAGTAGGAGAAGTTGCGCAGGAACCAGTCGATCTTCGCTGTGATGCCGGTTGGGGGTTCCGCGGAACGGTGCTGCATGTTCGCCTTTCGCTCGTGGGTGATTGTCGATGTCGCGGCGGTCCGCCCGAAGGCGGACCGCCTTGCTTGCCGATTTCAGATTTGCGGCTGCAGTACCGCCTCCTCCCTCTTCGGCGCATTGCGTAGCGCGTCAATGTTAATCAAATTCCCGTCAATCCGAATGTCCGGATGATGGGTCTTGAACACAAACTGGTACAGCGGGTGCCTTCCTTCCCGCCAGCGCTTCTCGGCCGTGGCGACCTCGAATGCCAGGACGCGGTGCGGAATATTGCCGGCATGCCGCATGGGAATGAAGCCCTGGCCCGGAAAGACCTCGCGGAACATGAGGGCTTCATATTGGCGATCCAGCGGCGAGCGGCCGGCGATCACCATCCAATCGATCCCCGCGTAGACGCAGAAAAGAAAATACGCCTTGAAAAGCGCAGTCTTGGCGACCCGGCCCGTGCGTTCGCTGGCTACGCCGAGGCGGGTCGCCTCGGCCAGTGCGTGGCCGGCCAGCCAGTCGGGCAAGGTGACTGACTGCTCGAGCCAGAGCGGCCCGCACATATTGGTCTGGATCCGCATGGTGCCGAGCGGTGCGCCGTCGAGCTTGGACTCGGCCAGCAGGACGACGGAGCCGGGGTCGTGGTCGTAGGCCTCCGCGGCGCCGAGATGCCTGGCGATTTCGGGCACGTGGCGGGCGTAGGCCGACTGACGCAGGGCGATGGCTTTTTCGAGGGCCCCTTCGTCGCGGGCGATCCGCACCGTGAACGGCAGGACTTCCGTCGTTTGTTCGGAAAGGGGCAGGAGTTGGCCCGAATGCCGGGCGTACGCGTTTTGGTGAGACATATTGCTTCCTCGTAAGAGCTAGAAGTTGCTCCCATTGCGGATATCGCAATGGCGTTACGAGATTCGCACGTCTCGGCCTGAAGGTGGTTACAAAAGCGTAGGAATGAGGGTCAGCCAGGAGGACGAGTCCGCCCGGCCTGCGCGGGGTGTCAGCCCCCGCTGAGCGAGGTCCAGACCAGGCTCGCGCCGGCCAGCAGCAAGAGGCCGCACACGAGCCATTCGACGGCCCGGCGCGGGATGCGGGGGGGATGGCGGGACTGCCACCAGGAGACCCCGGCGACGACGGGCACGGCGCAGGCGGCAAGGAAAAGGGAGTGCCACGTCAGCTGCCCGCTTCCCGCCACCAGGACAAGGCGCAGGGCGGCATTGGCCGCGAACATCATGAACAGGCATTCCCGGACGGCGCCGCGATCCATGGGCTGCCGGTAGAGGTGGTAGACCATGGGCGGCCCCGACGTGGAAAACAGCCCGCCGAGCAGGCCGGACAGGCCGCCGAAGAACCACAGGGCCGGCTTGCCGGATGGCCGCTCCCGCGGGCCCCCCTGGATGAGCAACAGCACGGCACACCCCATGATCGCCAGGCCCAGCAGCAGGCGCAGCGTGGTGACTGCGTTGGTGCTCAGCCATTCCAGGAGCACCACCCCGGCCAGTACGCCGAGCAGGCTGCTGGCCAGGACCGGACGCAACAGTTCCCAGTCGAAGCTGACGCGGTTGTAGCGCCAATAGGCCCAGGCATTCACCAGGCTCAGTACGCTGGCAACATTGGCGGCATCGGGAATGGGCATCAGCCCGAAGGCACCCACCATGCCCAGCAAGAGCAGCGCGAAGGCGAAACCGGTCAGGTTTTGGCAATAGGCGGCGACGCCTACGCTGGCGAGAAAGAGCAGGACGGTCGATGCAGTCATGCTTGGGCCCAGGCGTCCGGAAAGGCTCCGCACGCCATCGTCAACCGGCCTGGAGCGTAGCGGAAATGCTGGCTGCGCTGCGTCGGGCGTGCTGGGCTAGGGGTGAGTCGGGGCGCAATTCGTCTTCGAGTGCGAGTCCGGCCACGATCAGCGCGGCGACCGCTTCTCCATCGCGGCCGTAGATAGGGCAGGCGAGTGTGCCGACGCCAGGGCGCATTTCGCTGAGCGCGAACGAGATGCCGTGGCCGGCCCGGATGGTTTCCAGCTTTTCGCTGACGGCGGCGTAACGCTCTGCGCCGATGTGCGCCGCGCCTTTTTCGGCTGGCCACGCCGCGAGGATCGCGCGTCCGCTGACGCTGGCGTCGAGCGGAAAGTGCGTGCCGATGTCGGCAATGATGTTCAGCGGCACCGAAGGGGTCCAGATACGTTCGATGATGACGACTTCGTCGAGCGCTGGGACCGAGATGGAAACGACGGCCCGGCGCTTGCCCACCCCCTTTTCCTGGAGCTCGATCGCGTGCGGCAGTGCTGCCCGGCGTATGCCCAAGCGGTCGTGATGGGCGGTGCCCAGTACCAGGCACTTGGGCCCGAGCGTATAGGTGCCCTCGCGCGCCTGCACCATGCCCCAATGCGCGAGCGTGCGCAACACGCGATGCACGGTGGTGCGGTCCAATCCCGTCGCCTGGGCCAGTTCTAGCGCCGAGGCGCCCCGGGGCGTGCGCATGAGGATGTCGAGCAGCGTCATCGCGCGGTCGATCACCTGGACGCGGTTGCCGGAATGGGCGGCGGGGGCGGAAGGCGGGCGAAGCATGGGGCGTGGGGAGGCGTTGACGTGGCGACATGGTATCGCTAATCTCGAAGTGCGTATTACAATCTAATTGTGCGTAATATGCACATGGCAACACTGTATAACCGGCGGCGGAAAAACCGGGTCCCCGCGCCGTATCATGCGTCGCTCTTCACTATCCGGGCTTGGCCCGCGGGAGTTCGCCATGTCGCTGCCACGTATTTTGCCGCGCGTTTCGCTGTCCCTGCTGCTAGCGGTTTGCCCGCTCGTCCAGGCGGCATCCTATCCTTCCAAGCCGGTCCGGCTCGTCGTGCCTTTCGTCGCGGGCGGGGCCGTCGATGCCGTGGCGCGCACCGTCGCGGCTCGCCTCGAGGCGGACCTGGGCCAGAAAGTCGTGGTCGAGAACCGCGCCGGCGCGTCCGGCAATATCGGGGCCGACCTGGTCGCCCGGGCGCCCGCGGATGGCTATACCTTGCTCCTGACCGCGTCGACGCTCGTGATCAACCCGCTGATCATGAAAGAGCGGCCGCCCTTCGATCCGGTCAAAGACCTGGCGCCGCTCGCCCTGGTCGCTTCCGGGCCGCTGTTGTTCGTGACGCCCCCTGCCACCCAGGTCGCGACGGTGCAGGATTTCGTCGCCCGGGCCAAGGCTGAGCCGGAGAAATTCAACTTTGCGGTCGGAGGCTTCGGTGCTGCCGGGCATCTCGCCGTGGAGTCCTTCAAGTATCGCGCTGGCCTGAAGGTCCCGACCATTTTGTACAAGGGGACCGCTCCCGCATTGGTCGATCTAATGGGAGGCCAGGTCAGTGGGATGATGGATCCGCTGCTGTCGTCGCTGCCCCCGGTCAAGGCGGGCAAGCTCAAGGCGCTGGCGGTCACCGGTCAGCGGCGCAGTCCGTTGGCGCCGGACGTGCCGACCTTTGCCGAGGCGGGATATCCCGAAGTCGATTTCTTTACCTGGTACGGGTTCTGGGGGCCGGCGAACCTTCCGGCGCCCGTGGTGGAGAAACTCGAAGCGGCCGTCAAGCGGATCGTCGCCGAGCCGGAAACCCGCGCTTGGTTCGCACGCCAAGGGCTGGAGCCGGCCGGCGTGACGGGAGCCCGGTTCCGCGCCTTCATCGACCAGGAGATCGCCAAGGCGCGCGAGATCGTGCAATTGGCGAACATCGTCGAGCAGTGATGCCGCCTGCGGCCGGGCCGCAGGCTTTTCCCTTCAGGAGGGCCCGCGTTCGGCGAGCAGGGCGCGCACCTTGGCACGCTGGATCTTGCCGTAGTGGGAGCGGGGAATACTCGTCACGAAGCGGATGATCCGGGGCTTCTTGAAGCCTGACAGCGATTGCCGGCAGTGTTCCACCAGCGTTTCCGCCTCGATGCGCGCGCCCTCGTTCAGCACGACCGCCGCGCCGATGACTTCTCCCCATTCCGGATCGGGCAGGCCGGCGGCGGCTGCGTCCGCGACGGCGGGGTGCGAGCACAGGGCACGTTCCACCTCGTCCGGCAGCACCGATTTTCCTCCCGTACGGATAACCTCTTTGAGCCTGCCGGTAATCCGCAGGATGCCAGATTCGTCGAGCACGCCCAGGTCGCCCGTGTGGAACCAGCCGCCGCGGAAGACTTGGGCGCTCAGTTCGGGCTGCTTCCAGTAGCCGGCGGCGACGTGGGCGCCGCGGATCAGCACCTCGCCTTCCACGCCGGCGGGCGCCGGCTGCCCATCGGACTCGATGCGAACTTCACAGCCGAAGAGCGGGCGGCCCACGCTGCGCATCGCTTGCGCGCGCGTGGTGGGGTCGGCCAGCGCCTGGGGCGGCTGGTAGCACGTCCAAGACGCTTCGGTCAGCCCGTAGAGTACGCCGAAGCGAGGACCAAAAGCCTCGATGGCGGCTTCGAAAATCTCCGGCGGAATCGCTGCTGCGCCCACGTCGATGCTGCGTAGCGCGGACAAGTCATAGTCGGCGGGGCAGGTTTCCTTGAGTAGCCTGGCCAGGTGCGTCGGTACCAACGAGGTCGAAGTGGCGCGGTGATGTGCCAACAACTCCAGGAAGCGCCGGGGCTGGAAGCGGCCTGCGAGCACGACCGCGCCGCCGGCCGCGAGCTGGGCCAGTACGATGATGGCCGCTATCGGCCACAGCGGCCGCATGTTGAGCATGACGTCGCCGGGCCCTTGGCCACGCGCCAGCACGATGTTCTGCAGCGCGGACGTCAGGCTGCCGTGCGTGATGACCACGGCCTTGGGTGCCCCCGTGCTGCCTCCGGTGTAGTTGAGCGAAGCCATGGCCTGCGGTCCGGGCAATGCGGCGGGCAGTGGCATCGTAGGGTTGTCGGCTGCCAGTGGCCGCAATTTCAGGCCGGGCACGCGCGCTGCGAGCGCGCGTGCGCGTTCGGCATAGTCTTCGCCGTAAGCGAGCATGCGCGCCTGCGCGTCGGTCAATTGGGCCGCCTGTTCTTCGGCGCTGAGGGCAGGGTCGAGCGGGACCCGCACCAGTCCGGCTGCCATCACGCCATAGTCCCACAATAGGTATTCCGGCGTGTTGTCGCCAAGAATGGCGACGCGTTCCTGTTCGTCCAGTCCGTCCGCGCGCAGGGCATGCCCCAAGCCGAATGCGCGCGAGGCCAATTGCGTGAAAGTGAGGGCGCTGCCGTCCCGGGCGTCGATGAGCGCCGGTTGATCAGGCCACTGTTGGGCGCAGCGCAGCAGCAACGCGCCGACGTTCATGACCAGCCCTGCATGACGACCCGCCCTTCCACGCCCTTGGTGTCGAGCAGTTCATGGGCGCGGCGGATTTCGGAGAAGGGCAGTTTCGCCGAAACGATAGGCCGGATCTGTCCCGCCACGAGCATCGCCAACGCCTGGCGGATATCTTCCAGCGTGCCGCTGCCTGAGCCCATGACCCGTATGCGCCGGCCGATGAGCAAGCCAGGCAATACGTCCACGGGATGGCCATCGATGTTGCCGAGGACCACCACTGTGCCGCCTTGGGCCATGGCACGCAGGGTTTCGGGCAGCGTCATGCCCAGGTTGTCGACTGCGACGTCCACGCCTTGCTTGCTGGTGAGGCGCCAAGCTTCGGCGCTGAACTTGAGGTCGGGGGATACGATGACTTCGTCGGCACCAAGTTCCCTGAGGTGGCCTGCCTTGGAGGGGCTAGACGTGACGGCAATGGATCGCGCGCCCAGGGCGCGCACGATCTGGATTTGGTGCATGCCCAGCCCGCCACTGGCCCCGGTGATGAGGACCGTGTCGCCCGGACTCGTGCCGGCCAGGGTGCGCAGCGCGCGCAGGCTGGTGCCGATGGGGCAGCACGATAGCGCCGCGGCTTCCCACGGCAATCCACGGGGAACGGGTATCGCCATCGGGGCGGGAACGCAAACATACTCGGCATAGCCGCCCACCGTGTCGACGGCCGGCAGGCCGAGCGCGCGGCACATATCCTGGCGGCCCCGCAGGCAGTTGCGGCACATGCCGCAGAACTGGCGCTGGTAGATCACGACCGGATCGCCCACGGCGTGCGTGATGACGCCTTCGCCCACCGCGACGACCTCTCCGGCGGTCTCGTGTCCCAGCACCACGCCCGTCTTGGCACCCGGCAACTTGCCGGCGCGGTGCAGAATGTCATGGTGGCAGATGCCTGCGGCCTGGACGCGGACGAGGACCTCCCCCGCCTTCGGCGTAGGGGTGGGGACGTCCCGGATCTCCAGCGAGTCGGGGCCTCCGAAAGCGGAAAGGAGTACAGCTTTCATGGCGTTTTCCCTGGTTTATTAATGTGCATTATATGCACATAATGTTTACTATATACACATTGCGCTATAGTTTGCACAGCGGGACATAGGCTGTCAACGCGCGGCAGCGCACTTTCCGACGAGGCATACATGGGAATCGATTACCGGTCGCTCGAGGGCGACATATATGAGGTTGTCATCAACCGGCCTGAACGCATGAATGCGTTGGACGTGCCGGCCAAGCGGGAGCTGGGGCGCGTCTGGCGCGAGGCGGCGGAGGATCCGGCCGTCAAGGTGCTGGTGCTGCGCGGCGCAGGCGAAAAAGCCTTTTGCGCGGGATCGGACATTAAGGAAATGCAGGCCACGGGAACGATGGTCGACACCCGGACCCTGATGGACGCCATTCCCGGAATAGGCGTTGAACTGAACAAGCCCGTGGTGGCGGCATTGCACGGATACACCATAGGCATGGGCCTGACCCTGGCCATCCACGCGGATTTCCGCATTGCCGCGGAAACCGGCAAGCTGGGGTTCCCGGAGGTGCAGCACGGCATGCTGTCCGGCGTCAGCGCCGTGACTCTGCCGGGATTGGTCGGCGAGCCGCGGGCATTGGATCTCATGCTGACCGCGCGCTTGGTCGACCCGCAAGAGGCACTGCGCATCGGCTTGGTCGACGAAGTCGCGCCCGATAGCTTCGCCGCCGCGCTGGCGCTCGCGCGTCGCATCGCCTCGAACTCCGCCGCGGCCGTCGCGCAGACCAAGCGGCTGATTCTGCTCGAGCGCCGCCGCCGGGCGCGCGAGCACGCCGCGGTCATCGACGATGCGCGGATGGCCGTCCTGGATTCCAAGGAGTTCGGCGACGTGGTGGCGCACAAACCCGGGGCGGGCCGGGTGCGTTGAGCCGCGGGCATTGCGGCCGCAGAGCGGGTCAGGCGTCGGTGCGGCGCACCCGTCGCCCTGGGGCGAGCAGCTTGCCAATGTCCAGTTCCGCCAGCAGCGCGACGGTGCCCTGCGCAAGCTGTGACTGGGGCCGGTCGCGCGCCGTGGCCAGCACGAGGTTGTTGAGCATGCGGGGCTCGACGATGGTCGAGACCTTGAAGGGCTTGCCGCCTATGGTCTTGGAGACCGGGGCCGCGCTGCGCGGGACGATGGCGTAGCCTTGCCCGGTCATTGCCAGTTTGAGCAGCGTGTGCACGGCATCGACTTCGGCGACGATATTGAGCTTGATGTCGTGGGGCCGGCAATTGGCCTCGATGACGTTGCGAACTGCGTTGGGAATGCTGGGCACCAGCACCGGATATCGCTCGAGCTCCTTGGCGGCAAGTCGCGCCGGTAGGGGAAAGGCGGCCGTGGGGCGGCCGCACAGCATCATCTCTTCGCGATAGAGGCTGCGGTACTCCAGTTTGGGGCTCGGCGGCGGATCGAACAAGAGCGCGATCTCGATCTTTCCGAGCAACAGGTCTTCGCGGAGCGCCACGCTCAAGCCTTCCGATACCGAGATCGAGGCTTCCGGATAGCGGCCCCGGAATTCCTTGACCAGCGCAGGCGTCAGCACGTGCGCGATGCGCGGCGGAAGGCCGACGGTCAGCCTGCCCGTGGGCTGTTCGCGCAGGGCCTGGATGTCTGCCTGCGCCTGGCGCGTCAGCTTCAGGATGGCATCGCCGTAGGAGAGCAGGCATTTGCCAGACTCGGTCAGTTCGACCCCGCGCCCGGTGCGAACCAGCAAATGGCTCTTGAGCTCGAGTTCCAGCAGGCGGATGTGGCGGCTCAGGGTTGGTTGGGAGACGCCGAGCACCATCGCGGCGCGCGTCAGGCTGCCCAGTTCTGCCACGCGCACGAAGGATTCGAGCTGCTGCAAGTCCATTATTTAATTTTCAGATATCAGATGTAGCCGCTATTTTATTGATGAAAATAAGTGGGGTGCGCACAATGCTGCCTCGACCAAGACCGTAGAACGTGCGCGGCTGCCCGCGCGCCGCGCGGCACGCCTGAGGAGACCTTATGAATTTTTCGCGCAAATTGCTGGCGCCCGCCGCCGCCATGGCCGTGCTGGCCGCTGCCTGGAGCCCGGCCGTCCATGCGGAGGATTACCCGAACCGCCCCGTGCGCATCGTGATTCCTTTTGCGCCTGGCGGGAGCAACGACATCGTGGGCCGGCTCATTGGCGAAGAGCTGGCCAAGCGGCTGGGGCAGCCCTTCATCGTGGACAATCGGGGGGGCGCTGGTGGCACCATCGGAACCGATCTCGTGGCCAAGTCCCGGCCCGACGGCTATACGCTGTTGCTGATTTCCACCCCCCACACGGCAAACGCGACGCTTTACAAGAAGCTGCCTTACGATCCCAATAAAGACTTTGCGCCGATTGCGAGGATGGCGACCGCACCGCTGCTCATCTCGGTGTATCCGGGCCTGCCGGTCAAGACCCTGTCCGAGCTCATCGCCTATGCCAAGGCCAATCCCGGCAAGCTCAACTATGTGTCTTCGGGCGTAGGCAGTTCGCAGCACCTCGTGAGCGAATTGTTCCAGATCCGCGCTGGCATATCGATGACGCACGTGCCCTATAAGGGGGCGGGCGCGGCGCTCGCCGATGTCGCGGCCGGCCATGCACAGGTGTCGGTGGGAACCGTGTTGCAGGCCTTGCCCCACGTCAAGGCGAACCGGCTGCGGCCGTTGGCGGTGAGCGGCCCGCAGCGCCAGGCAGTGCTGCCGGATGTCCCGACCGTCGACGAGGCCGGCCTGTCGGGCTATGACGGCGACAACTGGTGGGGCCTGCTCGCTCCCGCAGGCACGCCGCAAGCAATCGTGGACAAGCTCAGCAAGACTGTGGCCGATATTCTTGCAGAGCCCGAGATGCGCCGGCGCTTGGAAGCGGAAAGCGCGACCGTGGCGTATCTCACGCCGGAGCCGTTCGGAAAATTCCTGGCTTCGGAAACCATCAAATGGGCGGAGCTGATCAAGCGCCTGGGCATCCAGGCCGATTGACCGGGCTGCCGTGTCCCTTCCTCGGGGGCATCGCCCCCATGGGCGGGACCTGATAAGGTAGAACGCGCCGCGCGGCCACCCGTCGGCCGGCGTTTTTTCAGGATGATGTCTATGACTACACCCGCTGCGCTGCTGCTGCGGTATTCTCCTGCCCCCGCCGATGCGGCGGCCGTCGAAAAGCTGGCAGCTGAGGCGGTCGCCGCTTATCCGGGGCGCTTCGAACGCGTCGATGCCCATCGCGCGTTGGACGGTTCCCATCTTTATCTTTATTTCTGGTCGGGTAATCCGGCGGTTTCGTCGATGGGCGGCGAGTTGTCCCGAATGGCTGCCGGCGCCGTGCCGGGCGGCGCGCCCGACGCCTTGTATCTCGTCCCGGTGCAGGACTTGCCGGGAGCATCCCGTGGCGAGGCCGCGGGATATCACTACGTGGTGGAGACTGACGTGCTGCCAGGGTCGGCGGAGGAGCTCAACGCCTGGTATGAACAGGAGCACCTTCCCGGCCTGGCATCGGTGCCTGGCAACGTGCGCTCGCGACGGTTCGTCACGGTCAATGCCGAGGGCACGCAGCGATCGGTGGCCTGTTACGACGTCACCACGCCGGCGATCAAGGAGCACCCCGCATGGCTGGCCGTGCGGGAGACAGAATGGAGCAGCCGTGCGCGCGCGCATTTCCGGAATACGAAGCGCGTCATGTGCGAACGCATCTTCGTGCTTGAGCCAGGCAAAGGAGCATCATGACTGTTGGACGAGCCCACGGCGATTCGCATCCTTTGACGGATGCCCGCATTACCCAAATCGAGACCATTCCGCTCAAGGTCGCGCTGGAGCGGCCCGCCACCGGGTCTACGCTGAAGCTCACGCACCGGTGCACCATCGTGACCCGCGTTCATACCGACGCAGGGGTGGTAGGCGAATGCTTCAACGGCAATGACGATGAATTGCAGCCGGCCATCATCCACCTGATCCAGAATGAGCTTGCGCCCATGCTCATCGGGCGCAAGGTAGCGGCCATCGACGATGCTTGGGCGGCCACTCGCCGCGCGACGGAGCCTTTCCTGCGCGACCGCAGGGTGGCACTGCGGGCCCAGGCCTGCGTGGACAGTGCCCTGCACGATGCGGTGGGCAAGTTGGCAGGCGTGCCCATGCACATACTGTGGGGCGGCGCGCGGGAGCGGGTGCCCGTCGTCGCGTTGGGCGGCTACTACCGCGAAAAGGGAGACCTGGAGGCATTGGCCGACGAAGTGGCCGAGCTCAAAGGCTTTGGCATATACGGGCTCAAGCTCAAGCTGGGGGGCAAGACGCCGGCCGAGGATGCGCGCCGGGCCGAGGCCGTGCGCAAGGCCGGCGGCGATGATTTCGTGCTCGCCTGCGATGCCAATCAAGGCTGGACGCGCGAAGATGCGATCGAGTTCGTGCGCCGCACGCGCGACCTGAACATCGCGTGGTTCGAAGAGCCGTGCCGGTGGGACAACGACCGGGCGGACATGGCGGTGGTGCGCGCGGTGGGCGGCGTGCCGGTGGCCGCGGGGCAAAGCGAGCTGTCGCGTTTCGGCTGCCGCGATCTCATGGTCGCCGGCGCCATCGACATCTGCAACTTCGACGCGAGCTGGGGCGGCGGCCCGACCGAATGGCGGCGCGTCGCGATGCTGGCATCGGCGTTCAACGTTACGGTGATGCAGCACCTGGAGCCGCAGATCGGCTTGATGATGTCCGCAGGGGTGCCGAACGGGCGCTATGCCGAGGTGATGCTGCCGTGGCGCGATCCCTTCTTCTACCGGCTCATCGCCAACCAACCCGAACGGCCCTTTGTGGATGGGTTCTATACGCTGCCCACCGCGCCCGGCTGGGGCATGACCTTCGACACGGACTACCTGGCGTTTGCCCGCCGGGCTTAGCGGCCTAGCGCGCGGCGAGCAAATCCTCGACCGCGCGCGCCGCGGCGAACAGGCGCCGGTCTTGCCCATGCGTTGCCGCCAGCATGAGCCCGACGGGCGCCGAGCCCGGCTCGTGGCACGGCAGGGAGATCGCGCAGCCGTCCAGGAAGTTGATGAAAGTGGGGTTGCGCAGCATCAGCAGGTTGATCCGCGCATACGCGTCATCGTCGTCGAGTTCCGAGAATGCGGGGGCGATGACGGGCGTGGTTGGGCAGGCGATCAGGTCGATCGCTTCGAAATGGCGGCTGACTCGTCGTATCCAGTCGCTTCGGCGCGTTCTCAGCTCGGCCACGTCTTCGGGCGTCATGTGCGCGCCTTTTTCGATGCGGGTTTTCACGCGCGGATCGTAGAGATCGCCGCGCCTGGCCAGCATGTCGCGATGCAAGGGATAGGATTCCGCTGCCGTGAACCCGCCTTTGGCGTTGATGGCCGCAACTTCGCCGAACTCGGCGAACGGGAGCTCCACGACCCGGGCGCCGGCCTGCGCAAGGCGGTGCAGCGTCGCCTGGAATGCAGCAGCGACGTGGCGGTCCAGTCCGTCCAGCACGGCGGTTTGTGGAACGCCTATGCGCAGGTCCGCTAGCGGGATGCGCTCGTGGAGGTGGACAGGGTCGCCGGAGAGCACGCCGTCCACGATGGCGCAGCAGTTTACCGTCGCGCCGATGCCGCCAATGCTGTCCAGCGTGGTCGAGAGTGGGAAGGCGCCTGTCGTCGGCACGCGCGAGGCGGTCGGCTTGAAACCGGTCAGCCCCGTCAGCGCTGCCGGGATACGGCAGGATCCGCCTGTGTCGGTACCGAGCGCGACGGCCGCCATGCCGTCCGCGACAGACACCGCGGCGCCCGAAGACGAGCCGCCGGGAATGCGGCCGGTCCCGCGATCATAGGGGTTGCTGGGCGTGCCGTAGTGCGGATTGAGCCCAAGCCCGGAATAGGCGAACTCCGTCATGTTGGAGCGCCCCATGATGACGAAGCCAGCCTTTCGCAAGCGAGCGACGGCCACCGCATCGGAGCGCGCCGGTTCGGCGTCGGCCAGCACGCGTGAGCCGGCGGCAGTAACCTCTCCGGAGATGTCGAACAGGTCCTTGATCGAGATCGGAATGCCCGCATAGGGGCCGGGCGCATCGCCGCGGGCACGCGCCTGGTCGATGCGGTCGGCCGCGTGCCGGGCTTCTTCCGCGTCGATGCGGATGTAGGTGCGTGCCCCTTCGCCCGAAGGGTCGGTGATGCGCGCCAGGCAGCGCTCGACCAACTCACGGCTGGTCGTGCGTCCCGAGGCAAGTGCGGCGCTCAGGGATTCGAGGGAAGGGGCGAGCAGGTGCATGGGGCGATCCACGGTAAAAAACGTCTTTGCGGCCGCGGCTAGGCGGGGTCGTAGTAGTGTATTTCGAGCAGCAGGCAGCCGCCTTCGGTCTTGAACGGGCCATGCCAGGCGCCGGGCGGCCGCACGGCGTAGGTGTAGCCGGAGAAAGGCGTGCCCCCCTTGCCTTGCGCATCGTTGCCGACGGTGAGGTCGCCGGCAACGAGGAACACTTCTTCCCAGTAGTCGTGGACGATGGGTTCGCGCGTGTAGAGGCCGGGGGGAAAGCGCAGCAGGCGCGTACGGCTGCCGCGCTTGTTGAGCACGTCGAGCGAGCCGGAAAGGATTTTCTCACGGGCGCCGGAGTCTGGGGCATAGCCCTCGGGCAGCTGCCAGCCGCGTTCCATGTCCAAGGTGTGGAATTCGTGGTGGGTTTTGTTCACGGGCATGATGGTTTTCCTTTTCGTGAGGGATTGGCATTCAGCCGGCGATTGGCAGGACTTCGACGTCGTAGGCATGCCGAAGCGTCCGGCCGAGGACGGGATCGCAGAGCTCGAGCTCGAAGCGGGGGGCAAAGCGCACGCCGCCACGGGCCGCCAAGGTGCCGCAAAACATGGCGGTGCCCTCGGGTAGGTCTGCGCCGGGACCCGCGTAGCCAGCGACGAGCTCGCGCGGGTCCCGGATCACGGTGACGGGTCCCTCCTGGTAAAGCACGCGTCGTCCGTCCTCGATGACGTGGGCGCGCAGGACCAGGGCGTCCCAATGGTCGGCCACTTCGTCAAAAAGCCACCAGTCGGGGCCGATGGGCTTTTCGCAAAGTTGCTTGGAGAGAGTCACGCCCATGGCCTCCACGCGGCGATCCGTGTGGTCCGAGCCAATGCCTATCCAGCGCTGGCCGTCGAGCTGCAGTAGGACGAATTCGACTTCGCCGCTCGAATCAGTGCCGCAGACCTCGATGCGGGGCGACGTGGTCAGGCGGGTTGCAGCGACGCGGTAATACATGGGCGTGGCCTTGGGTCGCGGTACGCCGAGCGCTTCGAGCTCGGCGATGTGCTGTTCCATGGCGGCGGCGTCGCGGCTGGTCCAGCCCGCGACGATGGCGTGCGTAATGGCGACCTCGCGCTGCAGGGCGCCCGTCCGGGTGATGAAGTTCAGATGCATCGTTTGTCGTGGGTCCATGCGTGGTCGCGCCGCCGGGGACACCCCCGGAGCGCCGGGGCCAGGGTGGCATTATTCGATGGACGCGTTGGCCGCTTTGACGACTTTCTGCCAATGCGCGGACTCCTGCGCGATGAACGCACGGAACTCCTCCGGGGTGTCAGCAATGATCGTCAGGCCCATGGATTCCAGGCGCGTCGAGACGGTTGGATCTTTCAGGGCCTGGGCGAACTCGGCGTTCAAGCGCTCCACGATGGGGCTGGGGGTGCCCGCGGGCGCGACGAAGCTATACCAGTTGCCTGCCTGGACGTCGGGATAGCCCACGTCCACCGAGGTCGGAATGTCCGGCGCCTGGGGGGTACGCACCTTGCTTGTCAAGGCGATGGCTTTCAAGCGTCCTGCCCTGACGTGCTGAATGACGTTGGAGAGGTTGTCGCACATTAGCGCCACGCGCCCGCTGAGCACGTCTTGCATGGCGGGCGCCGGGCCTTGGTAGGGCACGTGGACCAAGTCGAGCCCGGCGGACGCCTTGAGCGATTCCCCGCACAAATGGCTCGTGCTCCCGTTGCCAGCCGAAGCGAAGGTGAGTTTGCCGGGCTGCTTCTTTGCTTGCACGACGAGGCTGGGCAGGTCGGAGGCGGGTACGTCGGGGTGTGCCACGATCAGGTTGGGGGTGGAGGCGGCATTGATGATCGGGGCGAAATCGCGGGCCGGGGAGTATGGCAGCTTGGCGTAGACCCAAGGGTTGATCGCGAGCACGCCCGTCGTGGCCATGAGCAGCGTATAGCCGTCGGCCGGCGCGCTTGCGACCTTGGCCGCGCCCAGCGAACCATTGGCACCGGGGCGATTCTCGACGATCACGTTGGCCCCGAGCGACTTGGAGAGCAGGGGAGTCAGCAGCCGGGGAATGACGTCGCTCGTGCTGCCTGGAGGAAAGGGCGTGATGATGGTGATCGTGCGGTTGGGATAGGATTCGGCCCAAGCTGGCATCGCGAAGAACGACAGCCCGAGCGTACCGACAATGGCAAGCTTTCTGTACATGCTGAACTCCCGAACGATGAAACGACTGTTTCGCGCGATCCCGGCTCAGGATCACACGCTGGGGCGCACTTCGGGACGGCGCAGGCAGCTGATCATGGATATCTTCATCAGGTATTCCTTGGCCAGCCGCCGGTCGGCCGCAGTGCGGCTCATCTCCTCGCGCCACGCCTTTTGATGGGCTTCGTCCCGGGTTTCCAGGTTGGTCTTGTTCGCGATCGTGATCTTATTGACGTAGTCCAGCGCGACGGGCCGCCGCTCGGCTTCATACTGGTCGAGCAGCGATGCGTCCGCCTGTCCCAGGCATACGCGGGCAAGTTTGTCGGCGAGGTTGAAAGCATCGTGTATGCCGCCGTTCATGCCCATCCCGCCGAGCGGATTGTTGAGGTGGGCGGCATCGCCCGCCAGGAACACGCGCCCGGCGCGATACTGTCTGGCGACGCGCTGGTGGACCGAATAAATAGTGCGGTGCTCGATCGCGTAGCCGGTGGGGTTTGGGTGCACGCGCTGCAGGCGGCGCTGGATGCTGGCATCGGAGAGGACCTCCTCGTCCCGCTCTCGGGGATTCACGGGAAACATCGCACGCCACAGCCCGGGCACGCGAAGCAGGAAAAACCATTCTTCCGGATCCGCGAAATAGCTGACGTCCGCGAGGTCAGGAATGACGTCCGCGAACTCGAAGGGCGTGCTGGCGACTAGGAAGCGCTCTGGCCAGGTGAAGCCTTCCAACGGAATGGCCAACTGGTCGCGCACTGTGCTGCGCCCGCCGTCGGCGCCGATCAGCCACGCGCCGCGCTCGGTCCAGGCGATTCCCGCTGCGTTGCGGAGGGTCACTGCGACGCCTTGTGCGTCTTGTTCGACCTCGGAGACCCGGGCATCGAACCGTACCTCTGCATGTGGGATGCGCGAGAGGCGGTCGACCAGGAGGCGATTCAGCTTGAATTGCTCGCACTGCAGGCGATAGGGGTGCTGGGTTTCGTCTCCGATCGCACCGAAGTCGAATTCGGCTATCCAGCCGTTGCGGTCGCGGTATTGCAGGCGGGGGGCCACCAGGCCCATATTGATGAGTAATTTCGAAACATCGAGGCTGGCGAGCAGGTCCAGCGTCGAGGGCTGGAAGGTCGAGGCTCGCAATGTCTCGGGAAGGTTGGGTTCGGCTTCGAAGACCGTCACGGGGAGGCCGGCATCGGCCAGGATGTTCGCGGCCGCCAGGCCCACCGGGCCGGCGCCGGCAATGAGGATGCGATCTGCGCGTTGGCTCATGACATGCTGCAGTGTTGGAAGGGTGAGCAGATGCTAGGAGCGCTGTACGCCTCGCATCAAACGATTTATTCTGGACACATCTTGAGTTTTTGGAATGAACGCATGCGGCGTCGCCTACCCAGCATCGGTGCATTGATGGCTTTCGAAGCGGCGGCACGGCACCTGAGCGTCACGCGTGCGGCGGAAGAGCTCGCACTGACCGAGAGTGCGGTTTCGAGGCAGATCTCGCTGCTCGAGGAGCAACTGGGCGTCAAGCTGTTCCATCGCATCAAAAAGCGCATTTCGCTAACGCAAGCAGGCCTCATGTACAGTACTCGCGTGGTCCAGACCATCGAGCGGATCGAGCGGGACACGCTTGAGGTCATGGGCCACGAAGGAGAAGGCTCCGTGCTGGAGGTGGCGGCGCTGCCTACGGTCGGATCGCAGTGGCTGGTGCCGCGCTTGGTGTCGTTCTATGCAGGGTTGGAAGGCGTGACTGTCCACGTCAGCGCGCGCAGCACGCGCTTTTTCTTCAGTGAGAGCGCACTGGACGGCGCGCTGTATTTTGGCGGGCCGGATTGGCCTGGTGCGCACACAGACTACCTGTTCGATGAAATCCTGTTGCCCGTGGGTAGTCCGGCGCTGCTCGAAGGGGCCGCATCGCTCAGCCCGCAGGCTGTCGTGCGTCGGCGTTTGCTGCACCTGATGACGCGGCCTGACGCCTGGAGGCGGTGGTGCGCCACGGCGGGCCTGAGCGGCGTCAACGTCCTGCGCGGTCCGAGATTCGAGGTGCAGTCCATGCTAATCAGTGCTGCCTGCGCCGGATTGGGTGTGGCGCTCCTTCCCCGCTTTCTGATCGCTGACCAGCTGCGCTCGGGCAAGCTCAAGGTCTTGTCCGATTTACCTGTGCGCAGCGAAGGCGCCTACTACTTCGCCTATCCTGTGGAGAAGGCGGCCGATCCTGTATTGATGGCATTCCGCAGTTGGCTGCAGCAGGAAAGCGGGGCGTTCAGGCGCCGAGCGACAGCCGGTGGCGCGCCAGCAGATCGGGGGCGATCCAGGCGTCCGGGTCAGGCGCTGCAGGAAGCGTGATGCGACCATCGCGGATCTGCGGGGCTTCGGCGACGATTTGTTCCGTTAGGGTGAGGAAGAACGTTTGCTCGGCCGCGAAGGCGCATGCCGACGGCGGCACGGCAGCGGCGTGCTGGAGGTTGATCAGCGTGCCGAGCGCGCTTTCTGCATAGATGCCGGTGGCGACGCCGGCGCCGTGCCGCGCGGCGAGTTCGCCGATGGCGATCGTCTCGCTCATGCCTATGCGGCCCGGCTTGGCGCTCAGTGCACGCGCGCCGCGTTCGAGGAACAAGGCGGCGTCGGCCGCCGTGGCGCATGCGCTGTCTACGATGATGGGCAAGCGCGTGCCGCGTTGCAGGGCTTCGAAATGGGCGTCCGGACGCAAGGCGCAGGGGTCTTCCGCGGCCTGGACGCCTTCGTCCTCGAGCAGTCGCAGGTAGGCCGCCGCATCACTGCGGTCGTACGCCGAGTTGGCGTCGACGTTGAGGATCGCATGATCGCCGAGCGCCCGGCGTATCGCGCGCAGCGCTTCCCGGTCCACGTCCATGCCTTGTCCGCCTTTGATCTTGAACGAACGGATGCCATAGCGCTCGGCGGCTTCGGCCGCCTCGCGCGCCATGGCCCCGGGAGCCTGGCGGGTGACCGTCCAGGCCACTTCCACGTCTCGCCTTCCGTTCCAATACTGCCAGAGCGGCTTCCCCGCATGCGCGGCCCGGAGCATCCACGCCGCGCTTTCCAACATGCCCTTGGCGAGCCGGTTTTCCGGGAGTGGCGCCAGGGCTTGGCGCAGCGTTTGGGGGGCAGACAAGTCCAGCCCCATTGCGGCCGGCATGACCAAGTCCTTGAACGCCGCCGCCAGGGACGCAGGCGAGACGCCGGACCAGGTGGCCTTGACCGTCCCTTCGGCCAAGCCGGCCATTCCGGCGTCGGACTCGATGCGCAGCAGGGCATATACGCCCGCGTCTTCGATCGCATTGGCCCATACCACCTGGCGGCGGTAGGGAAGGCGGTAGAAGTCCAGCGACCAGCGGGCGATTTTCATGGCAAGAGGCTTAGTCGACCTTGATGTTGGCCTGTTTGATCACCTTGGCCCAGACGGCCATTTCGCGCTCGACGTGCGCCTGGAACTCCTCGGGCGTGGTGCCGAGCATCTGCACCCCTTCCGACTTGAACATTTCCCGGAAATCCGGGGCCTGCACGATGCTGTTGAGCGCGCGGTTCAGCTTGTCGATGATGGGCTTGGGCGTGCCGGCGGGCGCAACGTAGCCCCACCAGCCGGAGGCGTCGTAGCCGGGCAGCGTTTCCGCGATGGTCGGGATGTCTGGCAGGACGTTCATGCGCTCCTTGCCGGTGACGGCTATGGCTTTCACGCGGCCGGGCTTCAGGTAGGCCATGGCGCCGGTGTACGTGCTGAACGTGAGCTGCACCTGGCCGCTGGCCACGTCGTTCAACCCCTGGGCCAGCCCCTTGTAGGGCACGTGCATGATGTCGACCTTCGCCATGTCCTTGAACAGCTCTCCCATGAGGTGGGCGCTGCCGCCGTTGCCTGTCGAGGCGTACGACAATTGGCCGGGCTTGGACTTGGCCAGGGCGATGAGTTCCGGCACGGTGTTCGCGGGCAGGCTCGGGTTGGCGATCATCACGTAGGACGACGTGCCCACCAGGGAGATGAAGCTGAAGCTCTTGATCGTGTCGTAGGGCAACTTGGACATCAAGCTGGCGTTGATCGAGTGCGCCGCCGCCGTTTGCAGCAGGGTGTAGCCGTCGGGTTCCGCGCGCGCGACGAATTCGGTGCCGATTACCGTGCCGCCGCCCGGCTTGTTCTCGACGACGACAGACTGCTTGAGCACTTCGGACAGCCGTTGCGCGATGCGCCGGGCCAGCACGTCGTTGATGGCGCCGGGCGTGTACGGCACGATGACCCGTATGGGGCGGGAGGGATAGTCTGCGGCGGGGTCGCCTTGGGCGACGACGGGCAGGGCGCAGGTCGCAGCCACGGCGGCTGCAGTCAGCTTGAGAGCGAAACGAAGGTTCATGGAGTCTCCTCTTGAAGAGCCTGTCACGGTACCTGTATCGCGGTATGCCCAGGACACTTCATGTTGTTGAGTTAGTCAACTATGGATAATATCAACGATACCGTAACAAGTTGAATCTTTCAACTACATGGGCTTGACTTCGGTCAAAGGCGCGTTGCTCGTAAGGTTTCGCCCGGGAATAGCCCTCCCGGGGGGTACGATGCGCGTTCTCTTCCCATATTGATGCCGCAGCAATGGCTTTGTTATCCATCTTGGATTTGTCTCCCATACGCGAAGGAGGAGACGCCGCCGAGGCGTTTCGTCTCACCCGCGAGCTCGCCCAGCATGCCGAACGCTGGGGTTATCACCGGTATTGGCTGGCCGAGCACCACAATATGCCGGGGATTGCCAGCGCAGCAACGTCCCTGGTGATCTCCCACGTTGCCGCGGGTACCGAGCGCATGCGGGTGGGGGCGGGCGGGATCATGCTGCCCAATCATTCGCCGCTGGTCATTGCCGAGCAATTCGGTACGCTCGCGTCGCTATACCCGGGACGCATCGACCTCGGGCTGGGGCGGGCGCCGGGCTCGGACCAGCCGACGGCGAGGGCTTTGCGCCGCAGCCAGGGCGATACTGCCGACCGCTTCCCGCAGGACGTGCTCGAGCTGCAGGGCTATTTCCGGTCGCCTGTGCCGGGCCAAGCCGTTCAGGCCGTGCCCGGCGCGGGCTTGGACGTGCCCTTGTGGCTCCTGGGCTCGAGTTTGTTCAGCGCACAGCTGGCGGCCCAGCTGGGGCTGCCTTTCGCGTTCGCTTCGCATTTCGCGCCGGGGTACTTGACCGCGGCGCTGGATCTGTACCGTACCCGTTTCCAACCGTCCGCAACTTTGGAACGCCCCTATGTGATGCTGGGCGTCAACGTGTGCGCCGCCGATACGGCGGCCGAGGCGCGCCGCCTGTTTACGTCGCTGCAATGGCAGTTCGTCAGCCTCATCCGGGGCAGGCCGGGGAAGCTGGCGGCACCCGTGGATGACATCGAGGAGCGGTGGAGCGAAGCGGAACGCGCGCACGTGGAGCGGTCGCTTGCTTGCTCCATCGTCGGCGATGAGGCGGACGTCCAGGCGGGCTTGGCGGCGTTCGCCGAACGCCACGGGGCGGACGAATTGATGGTGACGGCCCAGGTTTACGATCCGGCTGCGCAATTGCGGTCGTTCGAGATTGTGGCGTCGGCCGGCGAGCGCCTGGGCTGGATCGACCGTGCGCGGTGAGGCAGGTTTAGTCCTCCTGCTCGGGCAGGCGTTCGCCGCGCAGCGGCAACTGCCGGCCGAGCCAGAAACCGTGCACGAGGTGGTCGCGGCGGGGAAACCCGGTGTCCGGGTGGATCAGCACGTCCAAGCCGCGGCGGTTGAGCATGAGCCAGGGTACCAGGGTGGAAAACGTATCGGGCGCGAACACCAGCTGGTACATGGCTTGGGTGTGCGGACCGACGGGGACGTCGTGCCAGCGGCCGGCCTGGACCGGGAAGCGGGCGCACACTTGCTCGCGCACCGCGGCAGCGTCTGGGCGGGTCGTCGCAGGGTCGTAGTAAACGTGGGCGTGGTACACGCGGATGAGGCCGATGTCTTGCGGGCTCGTTTCCATGGCAGAGGGCTGGTAAAGTGCCGCCGCGGCGGACGCGGTGTGCGGTTCGTAGGGGCGCGGCGCGCCGCGCATGGTTTGATTCTATGACGGAGTAGCAATGGATCTTGGTCTTGCAGGAAAAGTGGCGGTAGTGACCGGTGCCACCGCCGGCATCGGCTTGGCGACGGCCCTCAAGTTTGTCGAGGAAGGCGCGAAAGTCGCGCTCTGCGCCCGCAATGCCGACAGGCTCGCCGCGACGGTTGAGCTTCTGCGCGGCAAGGGCGGCGACGTGCTGGGCATACCGGCCGACGTCTCCAAGCCGGAAGATGTCGAGCGCTTCTTTGCGGCCGTCGCCAGCCATTTCGGCCGCATCGACATCCTGGTGAACAATGCCGGCACGTCCATGCGCGGACCATTCCTGGAGGTCAAGGACGCCGATTGGGATGCGGACCTGGAGCTCAAGCTCTACGGGGCCATTCGCTGCTCGCGGCTCGCCGTCGAACACATGAAGCGCCAGGGCGGCGGCCGCATCGTGAACATCTCGACCATAGGGGGCAAGCAGCCCGGCGCCGCGTCCATGCCCACCTCTGTCTCGCGCGCGGCCGGGCTGGCGCTGACCAAGGCCCTGTCCCGCGAGTTTGCGGCCGACAATATCCTCGTGAACGCCGTCTGCATCGGCAAGATCAAGGCGGCGCAGCACGAACGCTCGGCCGCGAAGAAGGGCAAGGAGCCGGAGGCGCTGTACCGGGAATTTGCGCGGGATATTCCCCTCGGCCGGGTGGGAGAGGCCGAGGAAGCTGCCAACGTCATCGTCTTCCTCGCGTCCGAGGCGGCAAGCTATGTAACGGGCTCGAGCATCAATCTCGACGGCGGTGCATCGGCCGTCATGTGAACGGAGCCTCGGCGCCGCGTGCAGCGGTGCCGATCCTTTCCCTTCCTTGCCAAACCGTGCGTGCGGCGATATAGTTAGTTCTGCTAACTAACTATATCAGGCGGCTGCTTGCCGCATGCCGATGCCATGTCCGACCCGTCAAGCAACGATGCCTTTGAGCTGGCGGCGCAGCTGCGTCCTGCCATCTTGCGGCTCAACCGGCTCTTGCGCCGGGAAACGCAGGCTTTCGGTGTATCGCCGTTGACGATCATGCTGCTGGCGACCATCGACAAAGAACCGGGTATCGGCGTCAACGACTTGGCCCACCGCGAAAACATGCGCGCGCCGACGATGAGTAAACACATCAAGCAATTGGAAGAGGCGGGCTTAGTCCGCCGCGACCTCACGCTTCATGCGGACAAGCGACGCGTGGGGTTGGCGATCACGCCACAAGGCCGCAAGCTCGTGGCCGACGTACGCAAACGCCGCACCGATTGGCTCGCCGGGCGCATTGCCAAGCTCGAGCCCGAGTCGCGCGCTGCGCTCGGGGCAGCGGTGGACGCCCTGCGGCGCCTCGGGGAGTGAGTGCATGGCCGTCACTCCCGGGGCCCGCCCTTCATTCTTCGGCCGCGTGCGCCAGCGGTTGTCCCCCATGGTGGTGCCGCTCATCATCGGCTGTGCGCTATTCATGCAGATGCTGGACTCCACGGTCATCGCCACTGCGCTGCCGGCGATGGCCGAGTCCTTCGGGGAAGACCCGGTGCGGCTCAATGTCGCCATCACGGCTTATCTATTGAGCGCGGCCGTTTTCGTTCCCATCTGTGGCTGGGCCGCAGACCGGTTCGGGGCGCGGCAGGTGTTCGCGGCGGCCATCATGCTCTTTACGCTCAGCTCGACCCTGTGCGGCATTTCCCAGTCGTTGGGGCACATGGTGGCCGGCCGCATGTTGCAAGGGTTCGCCGGGGCGATGATGGTGCCCGTCGGCCGCATCGTGCTATTGCGGACGGTCCAGAAGTCCGAGCTCGTGCGTGCGATGTCGTTCCTGAGCATGCCGGCGCTGCTCGGGCCTATCTTTGGGCCCGCTGTGGGCGGTTTCCTGGTGGAGTATGCGTCTTGGCGCTGGATTTTCTTCATCAACTTGCCCATCGGCATCGCGGGCGTGATCCTGGTGCTGCGCTACATCAAGAACATCGAGGGCGGAAAGCCCTTGCCGCTGGATTTCCTGGGGTTCGTCCTGACGGCGATATGCATGGGCACACTGGTGTTCTGCTTCGATGCGCTGGGGCACGACGTGCTTGCCCCCGCCACGGTGGCAGCGTTGCTGGGCGTGGGCCTTTTGTGCGGGTTCCTGTACGTCAAGCATGCGCAACGTTCGCCGCATCCCATCCTCGATTTCCGCTTGCTCAAGATCCCAACCTTCTCCATTTCGCTGCTGGGCGGCAATCTGTGCCGGCTCGCCGTGGGCGCGGTTCCCTTCCTGCTCGCCATGCAGCTGCAGGTAGCGTTCGGCATGGGGCCGTTTGCGGCGGGGATGTTGACGTTTGCCGGGGCACTGGGTGCGTTGATGATGAAAATGACTGCCGGCCCCATCATCAAACGCTATGGCTTCCGCCGCACGCTGGTGGTGAACGCCGTCTTGACCGGCGGTTCCGTCATCGGCTGCGTGCTCTTTACCCCGGCGACGCCGCACCTGGTCATCATCGTGGTGCTGTTGCTGGGCGGGTTTTTCCGTTCGCTCCAGCTGACAGGGGTGAACTCCCTGGCGTACGCGGATATCGGGCCGGAGCACATGGGGCGCGCGACGGGCATGGCCAGCGCCGTGCAGCAATTGGCCATCAGCCTAGGCGTGGCCATCGCTGCGTTCGTGCTCAAGGTAAGCATGGTCGCGCGTGGCACCACCTCGCTCGACGCCTGGGACGTCGTCCCCGGCTACCTGGTGATAGGCGGTGCCATGATCGCCTCCATCTTGTTCTTCCGGCGCCTCACGCCCGACGCGGGCGCGGAGGTCAGCGGCAAGGGCTAGGCGCAGGCGCCTTATTCGACCGTATTGCGAGTCATGGCGGCAGGGTTCACCCATTGGTCGAACTGCTCGGCCGTCACGTAGCCCAGCGCCAGCGCCGCCTCCCGCAGGGACAAGTTTTCCTTATGCGCCTTCTTGGCGATTTGGGCGGCTTTGTCGTAGCCGATATGCGGGTTGAGGGCCGTCACGAGCATCAGCGAGCGCTCCACCAATTCAGCGATGCGCTCTCGATTGGGTTCCAGGCCCGACACGCAGTGCTTGTCGAAGCTCTCCATGCCGTCGGCCAGCAGGCGTACGGACTGCAGGAAGTTGTGGATCAGCAGCGGCTTGAAAACGTTGAGCTCGAAGTTGCCGCTGGCCCCGCCGATGTTGATCGCCACATCGTTGCCCAGGACCTGCGCGCACAGCATGGTGAGCGCCTCGGCCTGGGTCGGGTTGACCTTGCCGGGCATGATGGAGCTGCCTGGCTCGTTCTCCGGTATGCGGATCTCGCCCAGGCCGGACCTGGGGCCGCTGGCGAGCCACCGCACGTCATTGGCCAGTTTCATCAGGCCTGCGGCCAACGTCTTCAAGGCCCCGTGGGCGAAAAGCAGTCCTTCATGCGAAGCCAAGGCTTGGAATTTATTGGGAGCAGACTCGAACGGCAGGCCCGTCTCCTTGGCTAGCTCCGCGGCGACGCGCGCGCCGAACTCCGGATGCGTATTCAAGCCGGTCCCGACAGCCGTTCCCCCGATGGCGAGCAACAGCAATCCCCGTTGCGCATAGCGGATTTGTTCCTCTGCCAGGGTAAGCTGCGCCTCGTGGCCAGATAATTCTTGGCCTAGCGTGAGCGGCGTAGCGTCCTGCAGGTGAGTCCGGCCGATTTTTACCACGTCGGCATAGGCCTTGGCTTTGTCTGCCAGCGTCTTGCGCAGCCGGGCGAGGGCGGGCAGCAGCCGGGTGTGCACTTGCAGCGCCGCCGCCACGTGCATGGCGGTGGGAAAGACGTCATTGGAAGACTGGCCGCGGTTGACGTGGTCGTTCGGATGCACGAGGCGGCCCTGCCCGCGCTCCCCGCCCAATAGCTCCGAAGCGCGATTGGCCAGCACCTCGTTGAGGTTCATGTTGGTCTGCGTGCCGGATCCGGTTTGCCAGACGCTGAGGGGGAACTCGCCCGGCCACCGCCCGGCGATGACTTCGTCAGCCGCCGACTCGATGGCCTTGGCAAGGCGCGGCTCCAGCAGCCCCAGCTCGGCATTGACGCGGGCGGCCGCGCGCTTGACCCGCGCCAGGGCCACGATGAGCGGCTCGGGCATGCGCTCGGTCGAGATAGAGAAAAACTGCAGCGAGCGCTGGGTCTGGGCGCCCCAAAGGTGATCCGCAGGTACTTCGATGGGACCGAAAGTGTCTTTTTCAACACGGCTGCTCATGGCTCATCTCCCTTACCACCCGTGCGCGTTACCCGGGCGGTTCATTCCAATCCGTTGTGCGGTTTGCGAAAGCACGTCAAGCTCCGGCGCGGGCCGCAGCCGACGCGCAATGGAAACTAGTGGTGTGAGCCCAGGTTAGCAGAAGACGCCGGCCGGCCCGGCGCGTCTCTGTAACGATCGTGTGTGCGCCGGCCCCTGGCTGAAACGGTGCCTGGCCGGCGTGCCTCGCTCACCTGACGGCAGCCACGACCTGCGCTATGGCGGCCGTGAGCTTTTTTACGTAGGGAATGTGGAGGAATTCATTCGGGCCATGGGCGTTCGACTGCGGGCCCAGCACGCCGGTGATGAGGAATTGTGCGTCGGGATACTTCTCACCCAGCATCCCCATGAAAGGAATGGTCCCGCCTTCGCCAATCCAGGCTGCGCTTTTCCCGAACGCCGCCTGGGATGCCTCGTGGATGGCGCGTTCCAGCCACGGCGCCGTAGGCGGGGCGTTCCAGCCGCTGGCGCTGCCTTCGGCTTCGAAGCGCACCTTGGCCTGGTAAGGCGGATCGCGTTCCAATGCGGTTTTCATCGCCCGCGCGGCACGCTCGGCGTCGACGGTTGGCGGCAAGCGCATGCTCAGCTTGAGCGAGGTTTTCGGACGCAGGACATTCCCGGCAGCGTCGATCGAAGGCAAGCCTGCGGCCCCGGTGACGGAGAGCGCCGGGCGCCAGGTGCGGTTCAGGATGCCTTCTGCCGGGTCGGTGGTCGTCGGCTGCGCATGCGCATGCCCTTCGGGGCCGTGCGAGCATCCTACCCAAGGGAACTGTTTCCAGACCTGGTCACCGAGGATGTCGCCGGCGGCCTTCGCCTGCGCCAGGCGCTCGGCGGGAATCTCCGCATGGAGCTCCGGCAGGATGACGCGCCCGGTGGCGGGGTCGTCGAGCCGGTTGAGCAGTTGGCGGGCGATGCGAAACGAAGAGGGGACGAGGCCGCTCGCCATGCCGGAATGCACGCCTTCGGTCAGCACTTCTACCGTGAGCACGCCGCCGGCCAGGCCGCGCAAGGATGTCGTTACCCAGAGCTGGTCATAGTTGCCGCAACCCGAGTCCAGGCCGACGACCAATGTGGGGATGCCTATGCGCGGCGCGAGCAGGTCGAGGTAAGCGGGCAGGTCGTAGCTGCCGCTTTCCTCGCAGGTCTCGATCAGGCCCACGCACCGCGGGCGCGGCACGCCCTGGCGATCCAGCGCCGATAGGGCCGTCAACGCGGCGTAGACGGCGTAGCCGTCGTCCGCGCTGCCCCGGCCGTATAGCTTGTCATCCTCGATCCTGGGGGTCCAGGGCCCGAAGCCTTCCCGCCAGCCCGTCATCTCCGGCTGTTTGTCGAGGTGGCCGTAGAACAGGATGGTCGTTTCGGCCCCCAGCCCCTGTGTCGCGGGCGCTTCGAAGTACAGGCACGGGGTGCGGCCCTCGATGGAGACGATTTCCACCGACAGCCCGGTGACGGGTTGGGCGCGGGCCCACGCGGCAGCCGCTTCGACGACGGCGGCCAGGTGCCCGTGCGCCGCCCAGTTCGCGTCGAACATGGGCGATTTGGCGGGTACCCGCACGTAGTCGGACAACAGGGGGATCAGCTCTTCGTCGTAGCGGCGCGCGACGTGGGCGGCCAGTTCGGATAGGTCCATGGCGATCTCCGGTGAAGCTGGGAGTTTAGTCCTTGTAGAAAAGGGAGTCGCATGCCGTCACCGTGCAAAAACTGCATGTAACTTTTTCTCTCAACCCGACGGATGAGCATGTAAAACTTATAACCACCCTCGGCCGGCTTGCGGATTCCCCTAGCAATATCAGGCTTTCGCGGGAGCAAGGGCCTGTTGGTACGGAATCTGCTCGTAGTCAGCCCAGACGTGACCGTAACCTCGCAGCGCAGCCGGTGATGCGGGGAATACGGGAAAGCCAAGGAGATGGATCATGTTGCGTTGGGCTACTATCTTTTTCGTGGTTCCCTTGTTGGCGATCGTGGCTGCCTGGACGGGCTTCGCGGCGAGCGCGGCCACTGTCGCGCTAATCATGTTCGTGGTGGCGGTGGCGGCGTTCATAGCCACTTTTTTCCTCGAACCACCGGATGACGTCGAAGAGAACTACGATACCGAATGGTCTCGACAGCATTGAGCCCCAGGGGGCTTCCCGTCATGCAGCCGGGCGACGACCGATGAGCACGGCTGCGCATCTTTCCACGGCAGCCCATGCTTCCGATGCGTCTTTCCGTCGCCTGGCGGACCACGCGCCCTGCATTCTCTGGTCCGCCGCCATAGACGGCTCCTGGACCTATGTGAATCCCGCCTGGACGCGGCTAACGGGGCAGCCGGTCGAGCAGGCGCTGGGCTGGGGATGGCTGGAGCGAGTGCCTGCGCCACACCGCCGGCGGCTCAAGTCGGCGTTCACCAAAGCCGCTGTCGTGGCATCGCCTTGGGAACTCGTGCATGGCGTGTCGGCTGCGGACGGTGGTGTGCTCGAAGTGCATACGCAGGTCCAGCCCAGCTTCGAAGCCAATGACCAATTCGTCGGATTCAGCGGGACCTGCACTTGGCATCGCGAAGTCGACGGCGGTGAACCCGCCGGTGCGGGTGAGGATGACTTCGGGTCTGCACATATGCTCGAGCTCCTGCCATATGCCGTCATGGCTTATGACTCCGAGTTGCGATATGTGTACGCCAATCGCGCCGCAGGCCAATTATTCGGGATCGAACCCCATGCATTTGCCGGCAAGGGGGCAAGAGAGCTAGGCGTTGCGCCCTACATCGCCACCGCCTACGAGCAGGCCGCGGCGCAAGCCATGGCCTCGCGTACCCCCCAGAATTTCGACTATCGCATCGATACCGGCGATAACACCCGGTACTTCAGGGTGAGCGTCGTGCCCGATCCGCTTGGCGCACGCGCCGTGGCCGTCACGTCGGACGTCACGTCCTGGGTTCAAGCGCAGGTCGAGTTGGATGCCCTGGTGTTGCGCGAGCAGGCCGCCCGCACCCAGGCGGAAACCGCAGCCAACGTCCGCGATCAATTCCTGGCCATGGTGTCGCACGAATTGCGCTCGCCCCTCAATGGCATCCAGAGCTGGGCGCATGTGCTCGAAAGCCGCGTCGACGTCAACCAGCCTGGCGTGGCCAGGGCCTTGGCAGGCATCAAGACGGGCGTGCAGCAGCAAGTCGGACTCATCGAGGAGCTGTTGGACGTGACCCAGGCGATGACCGGCCGGCTGCGTTTCTCCAAGACGTTGTTGTCGCTTTCTCCTGCAGTGCAGGGGGCCTTGGCCAAGGCCGAGAGGCTGGCGGCGGAACGCGGCGTGGCCTTGCGCGCGGAGTTGCCGGCGACGCAAGTGCAAGTGTGGGGAAACGGAGAGCGCGTGGAGCAAATGGTGGGCCACTTGGTGACCAACGCCATCAAGTTCAGCGCGCAGGGCAGCGAGGTCTCGGTGCGCGTCGCGGTGGCGGGCAACGAAGCCTGCATTGCAGTGGGCGATACCGGCAAAGGCATTTCCAGCGACGTGATGCCCTATTTATTCGACCCGTTTCGCCACCAGGATGCGCTCCGCGCCCGTCGCGCCGAAGGGCTGGGGGTGGGGCTGACGCTGGTCCGCCATCTGGCCGAGCTGCACGGTGGGCGGGTGGCGGCGCAAAGCGCCGGAGAAGGGCAGGGCGCGGTATTTTCGATTTACCTGCCTTTGGCCAAAGAAGGGGCGCAGGCGGTGCCAGCCCCCCCGGAGATGTCCGCCGCTTCCTCGTTGGATGGATTGCGCATCCTGCTGATCGAAGACCACGACGAGGGGCGCACCGCCTTGACGGAATCCCTGCGCTCGGCAGGCGCTGACGTGGTGGCATGCGATTCCGGGGGGCAGGCCCTGCGGTACCTGGGCGAGGCGTCGGGATGCGGGATGCCACACGTGATCGTCAGTGACCTCACGATGCCGGGGATGGACGGCTGCGCTACGCTCTGCCGCATTCGTGAACTTGAACGCGGCGCACCCGATCGGTTTCCCATGCCGACCCCGGCCATTGCGCTTACCTCGGCTACCCAGGCAGAAGACCGCATCCGCGCGCTGGCGAGCGGCTTCCAGGTCTATCTCGCCAAGCCGGTGGAATTCTTTCAATTGGCGGGCCTGATCCAGAGCCTTGCCCGGACCGCCTCTCTCGAACGTCGGTGAGGGCGGTCCGGCGCAAGGCCGTCAGGCGTGCGCCCGCATCCGGTCACGCAGTTCCCTGACCTGGTCGTGGTTTCGCACCACGCCTTCATATTGCAATTGAATGAGGGCGAGCAGCTGCGGCGGTAGGTCTTCCTGGAGAGCCGCTTGATAGCGGCTCTTGGCCACGTCCTCTCCCCGCTCGCATTCTTCCAAGATGGCCAGGTCGGTACGGCCCGCTACCGCAGTCTTCAAGCCTATCCAACCGCGATGTAGCACGCCTGCAGCTGTCCCGCTTTCCTCGGGTTGCTCGCCCAAGCCGGCCACGAGTTCCTGCAGCTGGGCCGCTGCTGTCGAGCAATCGGCGGCTCGGCGCGAGAAGAGGTTCTTCAAGTCGGGATCATGCGCGTCCTGGGCGGCCTGGCGGAAGCCATATTCGCCGTCCTTGCAGGTCTCGATCAGGTCATTCAATACGGTCGCGACATCTCGGGCCATTGTCATCTCCTGGTATAGAACGTCGGATGCCGGGCGCGGTTGCGGCCCGGCATGCCCGGTTCAGCAGGAAACGGGCCCGAGCGTCATTTCTTGGGATGCCCCGGCTTGAGCTCCCAATCTTTGTCGTCTTTGCGCGTCTTGATTTCGCGATCGGCGTAGGCGGCGGCTCCCGGGGCAATCGGATCGCTTGCCGGAAACGTATCTTCCAGGGAGTCGTCGAGCAGTTCTTGGTAAGTCGGCAGGCGTTCGTCGGTTGACTTTGCCTGCTCAGCTTTCTCGTTTTCTTTCGAGGGCTTGCTCGCGGGATGCTTGGTTTCCGCTTTCATGTCGTGCTCCTAGTCGGCCTTGACTCGAGCAAGCCGCAAGAGACGTGCCCGGCAGCGGCAGCAGCCTTCCGGGGGAAGCCTAGGAGGACGGCCCGGCGTCGTCCCGCCCGGCGGGGGCGGCGGGCGCTTTGCCGGCCTCCTCTTTTTCCGGGAGGAAACGCGCCTGCGGGTTCGCCATCTGAATGCCGAGCTGGCGGAAGCGGCGGTAAATCCGTTCGTTGAAACCGCGCTGCACGGCCCAGCGGCCGCGGTCGATGGCGCGGATCTGCCCGGCGAGTGTAATGGACGCACCGTCTACCTGGTCCACGCCCCACAGTTCCAGGCCGCCCAGCATCAGGGGGCCGAGCTGCGGGTCGTTGCGCATTTGTTCGCCCACGTTGCGGATCGCGGCGATGACTTCGTCCAGATTCGAGTCGGCGGTCACGCTCACCCGGATCGAGGCGTTGCCGATCCCACGATGGTTGTTCGTTACCGTGCCCACCGAACTGAAGGGCACGACGTGCAGGGAGCCGTCTCCGGCACGCAGCCTCACCGTCCGTATGGAAAGATTTTCCACCGTGCCGGACACGCCCGCCAGCGTGACAGAGTCGCCGACTTGCATGGCATTCTCCATCAACAGGAAGATGCCCGTGATGAAATCCTGGACCAGCTTTTGCGATCCGAACCCGATCGCCACCCCGATGATGCTCGCGCCGGCCAGCAGCGGCGCGATATTGATGCCGAGTTCATTGAGCGCAGTCAGGAGCACGACGAGCGCGATGGCGATGAAGAGCGTGGTGCGCAGTATGGGCACCAGCGTGCGCAGCCGCGTCGCGCGGACGAGATCCCCGGCCTGCGTCCACCGCGCCATGCGCCGGTTGATGGACAGGTTGACGGCTTCCCACGCGACGAGCGCGAGCACGCAGGCTACGCCGATGGTAGCCGCCGCGGATGCCAGCCGGCGGCCGATGGTGCCGGGGGAAAACCAAGCCATCGCGTTGATGCCCCAGACCTCGAGCAGTGCCACGGCGGCAACCAGAGACACCAGGCCCAGAACGGTGCGTTGTGCCAGCTGCCGATAAGGGTGGGGCGCGGGCGTGCCGGCCTCGGCCGGGGCGTTTCCGTAGAAAAGCCGGCCGAGCGTGCCGAGCAGCACCATGGACGTGACGACGGCGGCCAGTAGGACCAGCGCCGTGCGCCAGGCGTAGCTCAGCAATTGGAGGAAGCCGCTGTCTGCGCCCAGCGCCCAGACGATCCAAAGCCCGGCGATGATCGCTACCGCGGCCGGGGCCCAGGCATCGGCTAGCAGCGTTCGCAGGCCGATGTCTCCTTCGCCGCGTATCCATCGCGCGACGGCGTGCCGGCGCTGGAGGACCATCACAATGAGCATGCCGTGCACGAGCAGTCCCACGAGCCGGGATATCGCATTGCGCGCGTCGGTGCCGGCCCCGAGCGCATAGGCGATCTCGCTTGCGGCGACGCCGAACGCCGCCGTGGCCACGATGCGCAGCAGTCGCTTGTCGAGGTAGGCAGCGGCTTCGTCGCCCAAGCGGGAAAGGCGCAGGCCGGCGCCGGCAGGGAAGGTCACCAGCCGCAAGGCAGCCATGGTCAGGCGCGTCGCGACGTAGGCGGTGACCAGCGGCAACAGGTAGGGATAGAAGCTGGCCCGTGGCCCCCCCAGCAGCGCCGTCAGGATGGAGGTGGTTGCCAGGAAGGCAGCGAGCGGCAGCAGCGACAGTATGCCGTGCGCCAGGGCGTAGGGCAGTCGTCGCAGGATGCGCACGTGCTGGTCGTCCGTGTCCAAGGCGCTCCCGGCGCTTTGGCGGCGCGTAGCGAAGTCCAGCACGACGCGGCGCGGATGACGCAGCGAGCGCGAAACCAGGGCCTCGGCACCCAGCGCCAAGCCGAGCGTAAGGGCCAGTGCGCCGATGATCCGGAGCGCCCCGGTGCGCGCCTCGGGCGTGCCGAGGTGCTCTTCCCACCACTGGCCTGCCGACCGGAGGGCCAGGACAGTGTCACCGGTCCGCCTCAATTGGTCATAAGCGGCGTGCAGCCATCGCCCGGCTTGCGCAAACGCCTGGGCAATCACGCTGTCTTTCTCGATGGTGATCGGCCGCGCCGGTTCTTCCGCGGCCCCGCCCGGCGCTTCCACTTGATCCGCGGCCTGGGAAATGACGCTCAGCGTGCGTTCGAGTTCGGCACGTTTTGCATCGTCTCGCAGGATCTCGAGCACTTGGCGGGCTTGGATCGGGGGGACCGACTTGACTTCGGCCTCGGCGGCGCGGAGCGCCGGCAGCCACGCCGCGGCGCACAGGAGGACCGCGGCGATCCGGAAAAGAGAGCGTCGTGCGGACATGGGAAGCGAGCGAAGTGAGGGGAACCCGATTCTACCCATGCCTGTTCCTCCCACCGGGGCCGCGTTTCAAGGGGCAGGGACGCTCCATGCACGCTGCGAAAAAAATTGCTATAATTTTGCCTCTCACGTGGGGGCTGTTAGCTCAGTTGGTAGAGCAGCGGACTCTTAATCCGTAGGTCGTAGGTTCGATCCCTACACAGCCCACCAGGAATTCCCAGAGAAGGCCGGCCCGAAGGGTCGGCCTTTTTCTTTGGCGTCGGCAGGTTGGGCGGGCATCTTTGTCACGTTCACGCGTTCCTCATCTGACCTCACCCAACGGGCATCGCATCTCCTTGCCCCTGAGTCTGAGCCGCCGCCGACCATCGTCGTTCGCCGAGTCTCACTCCCCTTTCGCGTATTCCCCATTCCTAATAAGCACGAAGTTGTTCCTTATGCAGGAACGGCGTTCTGTTATTAGGGATGTTGTTATTATGCGCGACAAATAGCCGCACCAATTTTTGGTTCTTCGAAGAAAACCGTGGAGCAAACGAAATAGTTTGCGTACTCTGCGCGCTGTCTGTGAAGAAGCCAGGAGGCAGGGTGCTGGATCGGAAGTTGTTGGAGGCTGTGGGCGGCTGGAAGGGGTACCGGATCGCACGGATTGAATGTCCGGACAGTCAACGCCGCACGTTATCAGTGCACCTCAAGCCGAGCAGCAGGGTGATGTACTGCGAGCAGTGCGGTAGCCGCTGTCATCAGGTGCACGAGACGACGGTGCGGCGGGTGCGTGATCTGCCCCTGTTTGAGTATCGCGTCGTGCTGCATGTGCCGCGGCGGCGGGTCTGGTGCCCGCGCTGCAACGGTCCGCGCCTGGAGAAGTTGGCGTGGTTGGGGCGTTACCAGCGAGTGACCAACCGCTTTGCCGAGGCAGTCGAGCAATTGCTGCAGTCAGCCACTGTGCAGGCGGTGGCGTCCTTCTTCGATCTGGGCTGGCACACGGTCAAATCGATCGACAAGCGTCGCCTGCGCGCGCGTGTGACCGAACCGGACTGGTCGACCATCCGCTACCTGGCCATGGATGAGTTTGCCCTGCACAAGGGGCACCGTTATGCGACGGTGGTGGTCGATCCGATCGGCCGCCAAGTGCTCTGGGTGGGCAAGGGACGTTCCCGGGAAACGGCACGCGCCTTCTTCGAACAATTGCCCCCAGGCGTGGCCCAGCGCATAGAAGCGGTGGCGATCGACATGACCACGGCTTATGAGCTGGAAATCAAGGCACACTGCCCGCAGGCCGACATCGTCTATGATCTGTTCCATGTGGTGGCCAAGTATGGGCGGGAAGTCATTGACCGGGTCCGGGTCGAGCAGGCCAACCAGTTGCGGCAGGACCGACCGGCCCGAAAAGTCCTCAAATCCAGCCGCTGGCTGCTGTTGCGCAACCGGGAGAATCTGCCAGCCGAACAGGCGGTGCACCTGAAGGAACTGCTGGCTGCCAACGCGCCATTGATGTGCGCCTACATCATGCGCGATGCACTCAAAAGCCTGTGGTTTTACCGGCGCCCGGCGTGGGCGCAGAAGGCATGGGAGCAGTGGTGCGAACAGGCCCGGCAGAGCGGCATTGCTGCCTTGCAGGCCTTCGCGCGACGTCTGCAAGGCTACTGGCACGGCATTCTGGCACGCTGTCGACACCCTCTGAACACCAGCATCGTCGAAGGCATCAACAACACCATCAAGGTCATCAAGCGCCGCGCCTACGGCTATCGCGACGAGGAATACTTCTTCCTCAAAATCCGCGCCGCTTTCCCCGGTATTCCTCGATGAACCTGAATTAAGCCCCATGTTGTCCATCAGGATGGGCGCATACATAAAGCGCTCCTCCGCCGCGGCGGCGAGTTCTATTTTCCGATCGCGATACATCTGTTGCCGCTTGTCCCTTTGGGGGAGGCGCGAACGAGGCGGCGGCATAGCCCCAGGGCCCCTCAGGTTCCTCCGACGTTGCGTATCAACCCGCCATCGACGATATAGCTAATAGCTGCCCGTGACATAGCTCGCTTCGTCGGACGCGAGGAAGAGCTCCACGTTCGCGACCTCCCGTGGCAAGCGGGGGCGGCGCACCACTATTCGTCTCGTGCATAAGGGAAATGGCTCCTGTCTATTGGACAGCGCTCGAGGCGTGCGCCTATCTTCCTCCTCCATAGGCGGGGATACCGTCGCGGCGAAAACCACAGAAGTGGATCAGGAGACAGCATGAGCCGAAACCGACAGCCGATCCGTAGCGGCATGGGCCGCAGCACGCCGGATCGGATATTCGTCCAGGGGATGGACCTAACCCGCGACATCATCGGGACGCTCAACCTGGGCGATATGGCCTACCTGGAAATGACCGGACGGCTTCCCGACGCACGGCAATCCCGGGTGTTCAACGCCATTCTCGTCACGCTGGTGGAGCACGGCATGACCCCTATGGCGATCGCCGCCAGACTGGTGTACCTGGGCGCGCCGGAGTCGTTGCAGTCGGCGGTGGCGGCCGGACTGTGTGGGATGGGCACCACCTTCGCGGGAACGGCCGAAGGGGCCGCGCGCTTGCTGGAGGCGGCAGTGGCCGAGTCGCCGGAGGGCGTGGTTCAGGACATGGCCAGAAATATCGTCGCCGATTTCCGCCGCCGCAAGCAGCCCATACCCGGCATTGGCCACAATCTCCATAAGCCCGTGGATCCGCGCGCGACCCGCCTTTTCGAAGTGGCGGCCGAGGAAGGCTATGCCGGACGCTACGTCGACCTAATGCGCGCCATCGGGCAGGAAGCCGAGGCGGCCTATGGCAAGAGTCTGCCCGTCAATGCCACCGGCGCGATCGGCGCGCTCTGCTGTGAGCTCGGCATCTCGTGGCGGGCGGCGCGCGGCGTCGCCGTCATGGGTAGGGCGGTGGGGCTGGTCGGCCATCTGGTTGAGGAGCAGGCACGCCCGATCGCCGCCGAGGTCTGGCTACGCACGGAAGAAGAAGTGAGCGAACAAGATGAGCCGCCCGTAGGCGGCCGATGAGGAGGAGACATGCA
This sequence comes from uncultured Pigmentiphaga sp., assembly GCF_937950555.1. Classification (NCBI taxonomy): domain Bacteria; kingdom Pseudomonadati; phylum Pseudomonadota; class Betaproteobacteria; order Burkholderiales; family Alcaligenaceae; genus Pigmentiphaga; species uncultured Pigmentiphaga sp. Next base: position 63,389 of record NZ_CALFCW010000066.1, read on the forward strand.
ACGACTATCGGTAGGTCTGTTGACTCTGGCGGCCGGACTGCTCTTGGGAGCCCAGTCGGCTCGGGCGGAATGGCCCGAAAAACCGATCCGCTTCGTCGTGCCCTATCCCCCTGGCGGCGGAACCGACATCGTTGCGCGGGCACTGGGCAAGAAAATGGCGGAGAGCCTAGGACAGCCGGTGATCATCGAAAACCGGGGCGGGGCTAGCACCATCATCGGCACGGAGGTCGTGGCGCGCGCCGAAGGGGACGGTTACACCATCGGGCTGGTGACCGATTCGCACGCGATGAATCCGTTTTTTTTCAGCCAGAAGCTGCCGTACGACTCGGTGAAGGATTTTTCGCCGGTAAGTCAGATCGTTTTCGTGCCGTTCGTTCTGGTGGCCAACCCCAAGGCACAGATTTCGACCGTTCCCGAATTGATCGCGGCCGCCAAGGCCAATCCTGGCAAGATCACGTATGCCTCCATCGGCAACGGAACGCCGCATTACTTGGCGATGGAGTGGGTCAAGGCCTTGGCCGGAATCGAGCTCACCCACGTTCCCTATAAGGGTGTGGCGCCCGCCCTGGCCGACGTGGTGGGTGGGCAGGTGGATGTGATGTTCACGGGATTGTCTTCCGGCGTGCCTCTCGTGCGTGCGGGACGGTTGAAGGGCCTGGCGGTATCGGGCGAGCAGCGCTCGGGCGTCGCCCCGGAGATCCCGACGGTGGCGGAGGCAGCGCTGAAGGACTTCTCCTTTATGACCTGGTATGGCGTCCTGGCCCCGGCATCGACGCCTCCCGACATTGTCGACCGTCTGAGCAAGGAAATACGCAAGGCAGTCGAAAGCCCCGAATTGAAGGCGCAATTCGTGAAGCTGGGCCTGGAGGGCGCGCCTTCGACGCCCGCCGAGTTCGGCCAGTTTCTCCAGCGCGAATCGGCGCGCTACCAGCACATCATCAAGTTGACCGGAGCGAAGGGCGAATAGTGGAGCTGACACAGGAACAACGGCTGATCCGCGATTCGGTCCGGGCGCTGGCGAGCGAGCGCTTCGCGCCCGGGGCGGCCGCGGCGGACCGGCAGTACCGACCGCCGGTGGAAAATCTCAGGGCCCTGGCCGAGCATGGCTATACAGGCATGTTTCTGCCCGAGCGCTACGGAGGCGCCGGCCTCGGCCTGCTCGAGACCGTGCTCGTGGTCGAGCAGCTGGCGCGGTCGTGCGCGAATACCGCGCTGCTTTATTCCTGCACCGACGGCGCCACACCGCGGGCCATTCTGCAGATAGGCAGCGAGGCGGTCCGGCAGCGTTATCTGCCGTCCTTTGCCAAGGCCGAGCGGTACGCGGCATGGAGCATGTCAGAAGCGAATGCGGGCTCGGACGTCGGCAATGTCCAGACCCGAGCGGTCCTCGACGGTACGGACTATGTCATTAACGGCAGCAAGCTGTGGTGCACCGCCGCCCAGGTGGCCGACGTTTTCCTGGTGCTGGTGCGGCTGACCGACGACCCCGGCATGAGGGGGGTGGGCGCAGTGCTGGTTGAGCGTGGCACGCCGGGGTTTTCGGTGGGCAAGCATCTGGACCTGCTGGGGCTGCGCGGCACGGGCATGGCCGAGCTCGTCTTCCAGGACTGCCGTGTACCGGCCGAGAACCTGCTGTTGCCGGCGGGCCGGATGAAAGACCTGTTCCACGTGCTCGACGCCGATCGCATAACCGGCAATCCCCCGGTTTGCCTGGGCTTGGCGCAGGCCGCGCTGAGCCAGGTGATCCAGCACCTCAAGGACCGCATTCAATTCGGCCGTCCGTTGGCGGAGAACCAGGGGCTGCAATGGAAACTGGCCGACATGGCAATGGATATTGAGGCGGCGCGCGCGCTGGTGTACGGGGCGGCGCAATCCATCGACCAAGGGCGCCAGTCGGTGGCTGAAGTCTCCATCGCCAAAACTTATGCCAATGAGATGGCGGTCCGCGTCACGAACCAGGCCATGCAGCTCGCGGGCGCCTACGGGCTTTCTGAAGAGTACCCCTTCGAACGGTACTTCCGCGATGCACGGGGCATGTCCATCGGTTACGGCACGACGGAGATCCATCGCAATTCCATTGCACGGGAACTGCTCAAGGGCAACTACGCCATCTGACGCAACGAGGAAGCGCATGCAAACCGGAAGCACGAACATCGATGCCGGCGATGGACGCCAGTTCCACGCCTATGCCAGTTTACCCGCGCAGCCAAACGGCCATGCCGTGATCATCCTGCAGGAAATCTTCGGGGTAACGGCCGCCATACGTGCCCTTGCCGACAAGTACGCGGCCGCGGGATACCTCGCGCTGGCACCCGATCTGTTCTGGAGGCTCGAGCCCGGGGTGGAGCTGAGCCATTCCAAGGACGATCTCGAACGCGCTTTCGGGTATCTGCAGCGTTTCGACGAGGCCGCGGGACTGGACGACATCGGCCGCACGGCTGAACACATCCGCGCCCAGCCCGGATTTACCGGCGGTGTGGCGGCAGTCGGGCTGTGCCTGGGTGGAAAGCTCGCGTTCCGCGCCGCTGCCGGATTGGACATCGATGCGGCGGCGGTTTTCTATGGCGTGGGCGTGGAAGACCACCTCGGCGAGGCGCCGACCTGCCCGATCATTCTGCATTACGGCGACCAGGACCGGTATGCCTCCGCGGATGCCCAGGCGAGAATCGAAGCGGCGCTGCGCGAGAGAGCGGACGCCACGTTCTACCGCTATCCGGGAGCGGGTCATGGTTTCTACACGCGCGGCGCAACGGACGCGGCAGCGCTGGCGCATGAACGGACCGTGGCTTTCCTGCACTCGGTACTGAGGGCTGGCCAGCGATGAAAGTCCTGCAGAACATCCGGGTGCTCGACCTCGGCAATTTCATTACCGCGCCGTTAGCCGGCATGCTGCTGGCCGAGCTAGGTGCCGATGTAATCAAGGTAGAGCGTCCGGGCAGCGGCGATCCGTTTCGCGCATTCAAGGGCGGGCTCTACAGTCCGCAGTTCCAGGCACATAACCGCAACAAGCGCAGCCTCGCCCTGGACTACACCCGGCCCGAGGGACTGGCCGCGCTGGAGAAATTGATCGCCGGTGCCGACGTGCTCCTCATGAATATGCGCCCTGGCGTGGAGGAAAAACTCGGACTGGGAGCGGCCCGGTTGCGCGAGCTCAACCCCCGGCTGGTCTATTGCGCGATCACCGGCTTTGGCGCCAGCGGCCCGTACGCCAGGCGCGCCGCCTACGACAACGTCGGGCAGGCCGCGTCGGGCTGGTTGTCCATGTTCCACCAGGGGCCAGATGCCCGCGTCGCCGGCCCCGCGGTGTCCGACGCAGTGACGGGCATCTATGCCAGTCTTGGCATTCTGGGGGCATTGGTGGAGCGAGCTTCCACCGGCAAGGGCCGTACGGTCGAAGTGAACATGCTCGAGTCGATGATTTCCCTCGCGTGCGAGCCGCTGGTCTCCATGCTGGCGACCGGCGTGACGCCCGGCTTGTATGGGCGGGCCGCCATGTCGCAGTCGTACATCGTGACCTGCCGGGATGGGCGACGAATTGGCCTGCATCTCTCATCGCCTGACAAGTTCTGGCGCGGTCTTGCGGTGGCCATCGGGCGGGAGGATCTGCTGGCGACCTACCCTACGCGTCGGGAGCGGGTGGAAGCCTATGAGCAGCTGGCCAGGAGTTTGGCGGAGACTTTCGCCGGGCAGGACCGCGAATATTGGGTCCCTCGTTTGGAGGAGAACGACGTGCCCTTCACGTGCGAGCGCGCGCTGCACGAGCTCGAGGACGACCCGCAGGTGCGCCATCTCAACGTTTTCTATACGCAGCACCACCCGCGCTACGGCAGCCTGCGCGCCACGCACCGGGCGATACGTTATGACGGCGACCATCGCAGCGATTTCCGGCCGCCGCCCGATCTAGGCGAGCACACAGAAGAGATTCTCCGCGAGGCCGGTTTCTCCGAGTCGGCCGTGGACGCGCTAAAGCAGGCCCGCATCATCTAACGCAGAACTCTCTGCACGAGGAGACGGTCATGAGCTTGGCATGCATTCCCACCATGGCAGCCGCGGTGACGCTGGCGCTTGCCCCCGGTCAGGCTATGGCGGCCGAATGGCCGGAGCGCCCGGTCCGCATCATTGTTTCGTCAGGCACCGCGGGAACGGCGGACATCCTTGCGCGCATGCTCGCGCAACGGCTCGAAGCCGCCTTCGGCCAGCCGTTCATCGTCGAGAACAAGCCGGGCGCCGGCGGACACGTCGGCGCGGCGCAGGTGGCGCGCTCGCCGGCTGACGGATACGTATGGCTGATGAGCGGTAGTCCCACCCATTCGGTCGGTCCGCATTTATACAAAAATCTGTCTTACGACCCCATGCGCGACGTGCCGCCCGCCGCCATGGTCGCCATCGCTCCCAACCTGCTCGTGGTCAACCGGGATCTGCCCGTCCGGTCGGTCGGAGAACTGGTCGCACTCGCCCGCGAAAAGCCCGATGCGCTGACCTATTCCTCCGCGGGGAACGGCACCTCCGGACATCTGGCGGGAGCGCTTCTGCAGAACCTGGCGAAGGTTCGCATCAAGCACGTGCCCTACAAGACCGGGCCCGAAGCGGTAACCAGCGTCATCAGCGGCGATGTCTCGATGACCTTCTTCACTCTCCCCGCGGTGCTGAAGCAGGTCCACGCTGGCCGGCTGCGCGCCCTGGCGGTCACGTCAGGCACGCGGACTTCGCTCGCGCCCGATATTCCAACGGTGGCCGAGGCAGGCTTTCCCGGCTTCGACGTGCTGGCCTGGTACGCCTTGTTCTCCCCCCGGGGCACCCCGTCCGGCGTGGTGGACCGCCTGAGCGCCGAAGTGGCGCGGATCCTGGAGCAACAGGATGTGCGCGAGCAACTCGCGCAATTGGGCGCCGAGCCGCACTATCTGAACGGCCGTGACCTGGCGGCCTTCGTCGCCGTGGAATCGCCAAGATGGAAGGAGTTGATCAGCGAATCGGGCGCACGGGTGGATTGATGGATACCGCTGACTGCTGCGAGCGCATCGTGCGCTGGGAGGTATTCGTCCGCCGCCTCGCCTATCACCGCGAGGTGCGCTGGAGCGACATGGTCGAATCGGCCGCGCAGTTCGTGGTCCTGCGCATTGAGACAGAGTCCGGGGGCGTGGGCGCTGCCGAGGTCGCGGTCAAGCCGACCTGGGTGGGCGCGACGGCGTCAAGTCTCGTGGCCACCTTGCGCGAGGTGTTCGAACCGATCGTGAAGAAGGTGGGACTTTCGCATCCGCGGCAGCTGCGTGATGCGCTCGAAGTCATCCCCGGAAATACGGTGGCTAAGGCGTTGATAGACAACGCGTGTTGGGACTGGGAAGCCGCGCGGCAGCGCCAGCCCTTGTGGCGGCTCTGGGGCGGGCGGCCGGTCGTGGAGCTTTCGTGGGCGGTGACTCGCCAGGCGCCGCAGGCCATGGCGCGCGAGGCGGCCGAAATGGTGGACGCCTATGGCTTCCGGAACTTGAAGGTCAAGGGCGGACAGGGATTAAACGTCGATCGCGCGGCGGTCGCGGCCGTGCGCCAGGCCGTAGGCGAGGGCGTGCGGCTGTATGTCGATGCCAACGGCTCCTATCCGTTCGGCGAGGCGGAACCCTATGTGCGGGCGATGGCCGAGGAGGGTGCGCACGCGGTCGAAGACCCCGCCCCGCTGTCGCCCGATGGTGCTTTCGAGCGCCTGCAGTGCGCGAGCGGAGTGCCCGTATTGGTGGATTTCGGGATGACCTCGGTACGGGACGCGGCGCTGTTTCTCGAACGGGGCGCGCGAATCCTGAGTGCCAAGCCCGGGCGCTTCGGTCTCTCCGACGCCCGGGCGATGCGGAATCTGGCCGACCGCGCCGGCGCGGGAACGGTGGCGGGGCTCATGGGCGAAAGCGCCTTGGGAACCTGGTGCGGCTTGCAGTTTGCCGCGCTCGAGGGGCAGGCCCTGCCGGCGGAGCTCAGCTGGTTTCTTTCCATGCGGGAGCAGTACGTCACCCTCGTGCCACGCATAGAGAAGGGCCGCGTCGTCTTGCCCGAGACACCAACCGTGGCCGAGCTGGTGGACTGGGACGCCATGCGCGAATTCGAGGAGCAAGCATGATTCTTGGTGACATCATCGACCGCAATGCGCGATGTGTACGCGACCATCCCGCCTTCGTCTTCGAAGGACGCTGCGTGACGCACGGCACGTTCGCTGAAAGAGTGAGGCGCTTGGGCAACGCGCTGCTGGAACTGGGGTTGGGTCGTGGCGACCGGATCGCGATTCTTGCGCAGAACTGCCCGGAGTACATGGAAGTGTACGGGGCGGCGGGCATGTGCGGCTTTGTCGCCGTCGGCCTGAATTACCGGCTTGCTGCCGCGGACCAGGCCGCCATTCTGCGCGACTGCTCGCCCGCCGTGCTGGTTTTCGACCCCGTGTATGAAGACCGTGTGCAGGAGCTGCGCGACGCGCTGCCCGCCGGGGTGACGACGCTGAAGCTCGGACCAGACGCCGGGCCGGGCGGTTATGAGGCTGCAGTCGCCCGGGCCGCCGCGTCGCGCCCCGGGCTGCGCGCCCGGGACGAGGATACCGTGTTCCTGATTTATACGAGCGGCACCACGGGCACACCCAAGGGCGTCATGCTCGGCAACGCCGGCCAGGTGGAGCAGGCGCGCATGCTGGCGCTGTCGCACGGAGCGCAACCCACCGACCGCATGCTCATCGTCATGCCTGTCTACCATATTGGTGGCACGACGGAGTTGCTAAGCTATCTCGTCTGCGGCGCGACGATCGTGCTGCATCGCCGCTTCGATGCGCGCGAAATCCTGGAGAGCATCGAACGTCACCGCGTAACCGCCGCGCATTTCGCGCCCATCATGATCCAGGCCCTGCTCGACGAACAGGAGCGTGAGGCGGTGGACCTGTCCAGCCTGCAGACCGTCTGCTATGCGTCGGCGCCCATGTCGGTTGCTTTGTCGCGCCGCGCGCACCGCGTGCTGGGACAGATCTTCATGCAGGTCTACGGGATGACCGAGCATGGACCGGGATCCGCGCTGCTCAAGCATCAGCACGAACCGGAAGGAGACTCGGTGCAGTCCGCCCGCCTGGCGTCTGCCGGCCAGCCCATCCTTGGAGTGGAGATCAGGATCGTCGGCGACGACGGCCGGGAGCTGGAACCGGGTGAGGTTGGCGAGGTGCAAATGCGCTCGGCCGCCATCATGCAGGGCTACTGGGGCAAGCCCGCCGAGACCGCGGCGGCGCTGGACAACGGATGGATGCGCACCGGAGATCTGGGTTATTTCGACGAGGACCATTATCTATTCATCGTCGACCGCAAGAAAGACATGATCATCTCCGGGGGCGAGAACATCTACTCGCGCGAGGTCGAAGAGGCGCTGCTGCTGCATCCCGCCGTGCTGGAGGCGGCGGTGATCGGCGTTCCCGACGAGAAATGGGGCGAATCGGTGATGGCTTTCGTCGCGCTTAAACCAGGCGAGTCTGCCGACGAGCAAACGTTGATCGCGCATTGCCGGCAACTAATCGCCAGCTACAAGAAGCCTCGCAATGTCGTTTTCATGACGGCGCTGCCGCGTCTGCCGAGCACCAACAAAATCGACAAAAAGGCGCTGCGAGCGCCTTATTGGGGCAATCGAGGCAGGCAGGTCGCCTGACCCCTATTCATCGAGGAGACGGAAATGAATATACGCGCCACGCTCATATGCGTTGCGGTGCTGGTTTCGTGCGCGGTCGCCGGCCCGGCACACAGCGAGGATTTCCCGGCAAAGATGGTGCGCATCGTGGTCCCGTTCACGGCGGGCGGGCTGGCGGACGTCGTGGCGAGAGGCGTCGCCCAGGATCTGACAACCCGGTGGGCCCGGCCGGTAATTGTCGAAAACCGGCCTGGCGCCAACACCATCATCGCTGCCGAGTATGTGGCCCGGGCCGAGGCCGACGGCCATACACTGCTGATGGCCAACGACCCGACGCTCTCTTCTAATCAATACCTCTACCGGAAACTTTCCTACGACCCGGTCAAAGACTTCGTGCCCGTCGTCAATCTCGTACAGACGCGGGAGGTCTTGCTGGTGCGCAACGATCTGGGCGTAGGCAACGTGAAGGACCTCGTCACCCGGGCGAAGGCGAACCCGGGGAAGATGACCTACGGATCGTACGGGGTGGGTAGCAAGGCGCAGCTCGATGCCGTCACGTTCTCGGAGCTCGCGGACATCCAGTTGAACCACGTGCCCTATAAGGGCGTCGCCGACGTGATGGCTGCGCTCGTTGGCGGCCAGATCGACATGGCCTGGGTGGGCGTGCCGCCGGCGATCCCGATGGTGGAGAGTGGAAAGGTCAAACTGCTTGCGGTAGCGGCACCGCAGCGCATCGCGGTGTTTCCCGACACGCCGACGTTCGCGGAACTGGGCTTTCCGAAGATGGTTTCGCAGGCTTGGTTCGGCCTGGTGGCGCCTGCCGGGACGCCGGATGAAGTCGTGCGCAAGATCGCAGGGGCTGTGGCTGCGATCGTTTCTCAGCCGGCCTTCCAGGAGAAGTATGTCACGGGGGTGGGGCTGGAGCTGCTGAATCAGGGGCCGACGGAGTTCGCGCGGTTTCTTGCACAGGATCGGGAGCAGTACGAGGCGGCGATACGTCAAGCCAATGTGAAGCTGGACTGAGGGGGCCGTTCTTTGCCCGGCCGCGCGGGGCGGGCGCGGAACTCGCACCGGGGTGCCCCTCTCCCCCGCGATCCACCCTTAGCTGCGGCTCAGGTGTGTCGCCAGCAAGGGTTTCGAGCCCCGGCCGAGGGCTTCAGTAGCGATGAGCCGAGGACCGCGGTCCGGGGGGCACTCGATCAAACCACCATCCGGAGAACAAGAATGGACTTCGAATTCCCCCCCGAACTACGCATGCTGCGCGACGCCGTCCGCCGCTTCGTCGAGCGCGAACTCATGCCGCTGGAGACCCGCTATGCGAACGAACCCGACATCCCGGACGAAATCCGGCACACCCTCCAGGAAAAGGCCAAAGAACTCGGATTCTGGGCCTTCGACCTCCCGGAAGACGTCGGCGGGGGCGGCGTGGGGGCCGTGGGCATGTGCCTCGTGTTCGAGGAACTCGCCAAATGCAACGTGCCTGCCTTCCGTGCGCCGACCGTTCTCACCCCCTACCTTGGGCCGGTGCTCTTTCACTGCAACGCCGAACAGAAGCAGAAGTACCTGCTGCCTGTCGCCAGAGGCGAGAAGCGGACCTGTTTTGCGCTGACCGAGCCCGGGGCGGGATCCGATCCCGCAGGCATGCGGACTACCGCGGTGGCGGACGGCGACTACTTCGTCCTCAACGGCACCAAGATCTTCATTACCGGCGCCGACAAGGCCGACTTTGTGCAGGTGTTCGCGAGGACCGTGCGCAACGGGCAGGACCTGGGCGTCAGCTGTTTCTTGGTAGACAAGGGCACGCCTGGGCTTTCGTTGGGACAGAGCTTCGAGCTGGTGTCCCCCGACCGCCCCTGGGAGCTGTTGTTCGACAACGTGCGCGTGCCCGCAGCACAGATGATCGGAGAGGTGGGGCAGGGCTGGGAGTTGGCGCGCGAGTTCCTCGACATGGGCCGCCTCATACATGGGCCGAAGTCGGTCGGACGCGCCCAGCGCGCCCTAGAGTTGGCCATCGCCCATGCCAACGTCCGTCATACCTTCGGCCAGCCCCTGGCCAAAAGGCAGGCGATCCAATGGATGATCGCCGACTCGCTGGTGGAGCTGCATGCGGCGCGATCGATGGTGTATCACGCGGCATGGAAAGTGGACCGTGGGCTGGACTATCATCTGGAAGCTTCCGCGGTGAAGTTGTACGCGGACGAGATGTTGATACGGGTCATCGATCGGGCGATACAGATTCACGGGGGCCTGGGCCTGTCGCGCGAATTACCGCTGGAACTGATGTATCGCGATGCGCGCAGCCGGACCATTACCGAGGGATCCTCCGAGATGCAGCGAATGATCGTTGCGGCGGGTGCCTTGTCCGGGCGGTACGGAGTCGATCGCTTCGATACCTGACCCGATGGCGCGGACCGCCGTTCGGGCGGTGGCGATCTACAGGGGACGGCAATGAACATCGAGAGCATCGATCTCAATTTGCTGGTGGCGTTCGACGCGATGATGCAGGAGCGTAACGTAACCCGTGCCGGACAGCGGGTAGGGCTGTCCCAGCCTTCCATGAGCCATGCCCTGACCCGGTTGCGGGCCGTGTGCGGCGATCCTTTGTTCGTCAGGGTGAAGACGGGCATGGAGCCGACACCGTTCGCGCTGCGCATCGCTCCCAGCGTGCGGGCGGGACTGTCGCTCATGCGCGTTGGACTGGAGAGCGCGGTCGCCTTCGATCCAGCCCGATCCGAACGGATTTTTCAGATCCTCTTGAGCGACCTCGGCGAGGTCGTCTACCTGCCCAGGCTGATGCAGCATCTCAAAGATGTCGCGCCGGGAATCGGGCTGCGCGTCCTGCAGTTGCCGCGGGAGAACTACCGCGAGGCGCTCGAGTCCGGCGATGCTGACCTCGCCATCGGGTTTCTGCCCGGGCTGACGACGGGTTTCTACCAGCAACGCCTGTTCAGCGACCACCACGTATGCATGGTGCGCGCCGATCATCCGCGCATCGGCTGGACGCTCAACCTGCAGCAGTTCAGCGAGGAATCGCACATCATGATCGAGCCGGCGGGCTCGCGCTATAGCCGGGTGTCCCTGCATTCGTCGACCACCACCCTGATCGAGCAGTATCTCGAGAAGAAGGGTTTGCATCGTCACATTGCGCTTCGGGTCCCGCATTTCACGGTCGTGCCGGACATTCTCCAGACCACGGATTTGCTGGTGGTCATCCCGACCACCGTGGCGCGGTTGATGATGCCGCGCCGGCACATCAAGATGCTGCCGCTTCCCTTCGAGGTGCCGCAGTTTGAGGTCAAGCAGTTCTGGCACGAGCGCAGCCATCTGGATGGAGGCACGCGCTGGCTGCGCGGCGTGATGGCGGAGTTGTTCATGGAGCGGCGCCCGGCCTGCGGCGTGCCGGCGCTTGCCGCGGGCGACCAAGCCTGACGCCACGAGGCTCGCGCTCAAATCATCGCGTGCGCCGTGGGTTACTGCGCTTGGGCTGGCCCAGCCCGGCTTCCTTTTCGAATTCGGCGCCCTGGCTTTGTACTTGCGTATAGGCGTGTTCGCGGAATAGGTTTTCCGCGCGGTCGGCCTGGCCGCTCTCGATGGCCGTGACGATGGCATGATGCTGCCGATGCGCGTAGAACAGGAAGTTGAAGGCGGTTTTCCGGCTCTGCGCGTCGAAGGCCAGTACGAGCGGGGCGGTAAAGGGCACGACGTTGCAGCGACTGACCAGGCTCGACAGCAGGGGCATGTCCGCCCCTTCCAGAATGAGTGCGTGAAAGCGCGCGTTCATTTCCGCGTACCGGACTTCGTCTTCGTCGGAAATCTCCTGGTCCTTGAAGATTTCGTCGCCCTCGGCGAGGCACTCTTTCAGTTGGGCCAACAGTTCTTCCGTTGCGCCGTTGAGGGCGAGCGCACGTGCGGCGAGGCCTTCCAGCGCGGCACGCAAGTGCAGGGCCTCCATGCATTCGCGGGGCGAGAATGCCCGGACCGCGTATCCCCGCGCTCCGGAAGGCACGAGCAGGCCTTCTTGCGCCAGCGCGGGCAAGGCCTGCCGCACCGGCGTGCGCGAAATGCCGAGTCGGGCCGCAAGGTCCGCTTCCCGCACGCGCTCGCCCGGTGCGAGTTCGCCGCGCAAGATCATTTCACGGATATGCAGCATGGTCGTGGTTTGCTGCATGCTGGACTCCCTTGATGTTCGACGGCCGCTTTGGTCGCGGCGGACGCCCAGTATAAGGGGTTTGGGATCCCGTATTGGATCCAAAATGCCGTATTGCAGTGCGGAATTCGCTGTCATTGCCTTAATTTTGGATCCCAGATAAGCTATTCCGGATCGCCGGTTCGCGCTAGATACGGAGTACTCGCCATGGCAAGAATCATCGGGGGCATTGGCACGTCTCACGTGCCCACCATCGCCGTCGCTTACGACAAGGGCAAGCAGAACGAACCCGCGTGGGCGCCGCTGTTCGAAGGGTACAAGCCGGTTGCTGCCTGGCTGGCCGAAAAGCAGGCCGACGTGCTGGTGTTCTTCTACAACGACCACTGCACGACTTTTTTCTTCGACATGTACCCCACGTTTGCCTTGGGGGTAGGCGAACGGTTTCCCATCGCGGACGAGGGAGCAGGGCTGCGCAATCTGCCTCCCATCCGCGGAAATGTGGACTTCCAGGCTCACATCGCAGAGTGCCTGGTCAACGACGAATTCGACCTGACCGTTTTCCAGAACAAACCCATCGATCACGGTTGTGCTTCGCCGCTTCCGCTGTTGTGGCCGCATCAGCCCGATTGGCCCGGGGCGGTCGTGCCGATCGCGATCAACGTGCTGCAGTATCCCTTGCCCACGGCGCGCCGGTGTTATCGCCTCGGGCAGGCCGTTCGCCGTGCCGTGGAGTCCTATCCCGAGGATTTGAAGGTGGTGGTCGTGGGCACGGGCGGCCTGTCTCACCAGATCCACGGCGAGCGTACTGGGTTCAACAATACCGAGTGGGACATGGAGTTCCTGCGCCTGCTGGAAGAGGATCCCGAGGCACTGATGCGGATGAAGCATGCCGATTACGTCCGCCTGGGCGGCGCCGAAAGCGTGGAGCAGATCATGTGGCTTGCCATGCGGGGCGCGCTGGGCACGGGGCCGCTGCGTAAGCTGCACCAGAATTACTACCTGGCGACGACGACCGCGATGACCGTGGTGTTGTATGAAGAGGCAGCGCCGGCTGCCGTGCGCTCCGAGCTGGCCGCAATGGCCGCGAGCTAAAGGAGAAAGCCATGAATCCGCAACTGGAAGGCATAGAAACCATCCCAGGCACTTATCCCTTCGACATCCGCACCGCCAACCGCACGCTGAACATCAACCGTTTCTTCTGGAACATGATCAGCGCCGAATGGCGCGCGCGCTTCATCGAGGATGAAGAAGGCACGATGGAAGCGGCCGGCCTGACAGAAGAGGAAAAGAAACTCGTGCGCGCGCGCGACTGGCTTGGACTGGTGAAGCACGGCGTCAACTTCTTCGTGCTGGAGAAGTTTGGCCGGGTCGTGCACAAGACCAACCTGGAGATCTACGCCATCATGCGGGGCGAGACGTTCGAAGAATTCATGAAGACGAGGCGGGTGCCCGATGCCCGCTGAAACGACGAACCGCCAGAAGCCGGCGCTGGTCTTGCTCCCGGGTTTGCTCTGTGATCAGGCCGTGTGGGAGGCGCAATGCGCCCGCTTCGGCGCACAGTATGCGTGCCAGGTCCCGGACTACGGCGCGCTCGATTCCCTGCCTGCAATGGCCGAGCACGTGCTCAAGCATGCGCCGGCGCAGGAATTCCACCTGGCGGGCCATTCGATGGGAGGGCGCGTGGCACTGGAGGTGTTTCGCCTCGCTCCGGAGCGCGTGCTGGGCCTGGCCTTGCTGGACACGGGCTACAAGGCGTTGCCGGCGGGCGTGGCCGGTGAATCCGAGCGCGCCGGCCGCATGGCGTTGTTGCAGACCGCGCGCGAGCGGGGCATGCGCGAAATGGGGCGCATCTGGGCGCGGGGCATGGTGCACCCCGATCGCCTCGACGGTCCCGTATTCGAAGCCGTGCTGGACATGTTGGAGCGGCGCACCCCGGAAATCTTCGCTGCGCAGATTCATGCGCTGTTGAACCGGCCGGACGCATCGCCGCTGTTGCCGCGCATCAGCTGCCCCACCCTGGTGCTTTGCGGACGCGAAGATTCCTGGAGCCCGCTGGCGCGGCATGAGGAGATCGCCGCCGCCATACCCGGCGCGCGTTTGGTCGCGGTCGATCATTGCGGGCACATGAGCACGATGGAGCAGCCCGAGGCGGTCAATGAGGCCATGGCGCAGTGGCTCGCCGCCGATGCGGAGCGCTGAACCGGGCCCGTCCCCTCATCGCACGGGCCGGTGCCCTTCAGTCCGGCCCGGTTCCGGCGGGCGGCCAGAGCGCACTGCGATCGATTTCAGCCAGCGTGCGGCAGCCGGCCAGCGCCATGGTGATTTCGAGCTCGGTACGCAGCATGTGCAACACGTGAATGACGCCGACGGTGCCCGCGGCCGCCAAACCATGCATATAGGCGCGGCCGATCAGTACGGCGCTGGCGCCCAATGCGAGCGCTTTGAATACGTCCGTGCCGCGGCGTATGCCGCCGTCCATGAGGACGGGGATGCGGCCGCGCACCTCAGCGGCCACCCAAGGCAGGGCATCGAGCGTGGCGGGCGTGGTATCGAGGGTGCGTCCGCCGTGGTTGGAAACGATGATGGCGGATGCGCCCGCTTCGATGGCCAATCTGGCGTCAGCCGGGGCGAGAATGCCCTTGAGTACGATGGGGAGGCCGGTCGCTTGGCGTAGCCAGGCGATGTCGTCCCAGGTCGGTGCGCTGTCTAGCGCGCCGCTGCCGAAGAGCGCGCTTTCCCCCGCCCGCGCGACCGCCTGCGCCATGGGGCGCATGCCCCGCAGGTTCACGGCTTCGACCCCCGTGGGCAGCGAGAACCCTGCCCGCTGCTCGCGATTGCGCACGCCGTTGACGGGCGCATCGACGGTGACCACCAGTGCACGATAGCCCGCGGCTTCGGCCCTGCGTACGAGGTGCAGCGTATCGTTGCGGTCGGGTTGGAGATAGAGCTGGAACCAAAGGGGCGTTTCAGCCGTTCGCGCGAGCTCTTCGAGCGCGATGCTGGCCTGGGTGCTGACTACCATCGCGGCTTTCATGGCAGATGCCGCCAAGACGGTAGCGAGTTCTCCCTGCGGGTGGGCGAGCTTCTGGTACGCGACGGGCGCAAGCAGGATGGGGTAGGGCAGGCGCAGGCCGAGCAGGTCGAGCGCAGTGCCGCCACCCGCCATCGAAGTCAGCACCCGGGGCTGTATCCGCACCCGCTCATAGGCTTCGCGATTGGCGCGCAGCGTCAGTTCGTCCGCGGCGCCGCCTGCCAGGTACGCCCAGGCCGCTTCTTCCATGCGTTCGCGCGCGTAGGCCTCGTAGTCTGCGGCGCAGGCGATCTGGGGCGGAATTTGCGTGAGCGGGGGCAAGGGCATGGCGAGCCGTCGTTCAAGTCTGCGACCACTGGCGCAAGAGGTTGTGATAGATGCCCGTCAGCTGGACCAAGGCCTCGCTGGCGGGGGTCTCGCGCGCGAGCTGCTGGATGGCGGCGTCCAGGCGGTAGAGCGTTTCGCGCTGGGTCTCGTCGCGCACCATGCTCTGGACCCAGAAGAACGCACCCACGCGCGCGCCGCGCGTCACAGGCGTGACCTGGTGCAGGCTGGTGCCGGGATAGACCACCATGTGGCCCGCGGGCAGCTTGACTCGGTGGGTGCCGTAGGTGTCCTGCACGATGAGCTCGCCGCCGTCGTAATCTTCCGGCGGCGTCAGGAACAGCGTGGCGGAGATGTCGGTGCGTACGCGATGCGCGCTGCCCGGCAGGCTGCGGATCGCGTTGTCGACGTGATAGCCATAGGAGCCGCCGCCTTCGTAGCGATTGAAGGCCGGTGGCAGTACTTTCAGCGGCAGCGTGGCGGAGATGAACAGCGGGTTCTTTCCCAGCGCGTCGAGAATGAGATTGCCCAGTTGGACGGCCACGGGGTCGTCGGACGCCAACTGCAGGTTCTGTTTGACGTGGATCGCGATGTGCCCGGCAGTCGAGCGGCCGTCGACCCAGGAGGCCCCGGCAAGGGCCTGGTGGCAATGTGTCAATTGCTCGGCCGTCAGAACATCGGGAATGGTCAACATCATGGCAACGCATCCTCGCTTGGAATCCCCGGGAAGTGTACCCCGTGCACGATGCCGTTTTTTCGCCGGGGCGGTCGCCCTACACTAGATGTCATGTCAATCCACCGAGCCCGCGGGGCTTCGCCCGACGGAGCGCCGCGGTGCCAGATCCGGCAAGGAGCCCCTCATGTCCGCCATGCCCGACTTGCAATCCCTATGGATGCCTTTCACCGCCAACCGCCAGTTCAAGGCAGCGCCTCGGCTGCTCGTGTCGGCCAAAGGCATGTATTACACCGATGCGGAGGGCCACCGCATCCTGGACGGCACGGCCGGCCTTTGGTGCACGAATGCCGGACATGGCCGGGACGAGATCATCGATGCCGTGCACAGGCAGATGCGCACCCTCGATTACGCGCCGCCTTTCCAGATGGGGTGCCCGGTCGCCTTCGAGGCCGCGCGGCGGGTGGCAGCCCTCATGCCGCCGGGATTGGATCGCATTTTTTTCACGAACTCCGGCTCGGAGTCCGTCGATACGGCGCTGAAGATTGTGCTTGCTTATCACCGGGCGCGCGGCGAGGGCCAGCGTACGCGATTCATCGGGCGCGAGCGCGGTTATCACGGCGTGGGCTTCGGTGGCATGTCGGTAGGCGGCATAGGCGCGAACCGCAAGGCGTATGCCGCCAATCTCATGCCCGGGGTCGATCACTTGCCTGCCACCCTGAACGTGGCGGAAGCGGCGTTTTCCCGGGGGCAGCCCGCATGGGGCGCGCATCTGGCGGACGAATTGGAGCGCTTGCTGGCGTTGCATGATGCCTCGACGGTGGCGGCCGTGATCGTCGAGCCGATGGCGGGCTCGGCCGGCGTCATCGTTCCGCCCCGTGGCTACCTGGAGCGCTTGCGCGAGCTGTGCAGCCGGCACGGCATCCTATTGGTCTTCGATGAAGTCATCACTGCGTTCGGACGCCTGGGGGCGGCGACGGCGGCGGAGCGCTTCGGCGTGACGCCGGATCTCTTGACCCTGGCCAAGGGCATCAACAACGCCACGGTGCCGATGGGGGCGGTGGCGGTGTCCCGTGCCATACACGATGCCATCCTGGGCGCGGCCCCGGAGAACGCCATCGAGCTCTTCCACGGGTACACCTATTCCGGCCACCCCGCGGCGGCCGCGGCGGCCATCGCAACGCTCGACCTGTATGCGCGAGAAGGCCTGTTCGAGCGCGCGGCGAGGCTGGAGCCGGTGTTCGAATCGGCGGTGCACGCATTGCGCGACGCGCCGCACGTCAAAGACATACGCAACATCGGCATGGCGGCAGCCGTCGAGCTGGAACCGAGAGCGGGCCAGGCGGGAGCGCGCGCCTACGAAGCATTCCTGGCATGCCTGCAGGCGGGCGTGCTAGTCCGCTTCACGGGCGACGTGCTCGCATTTTCTCCTCCCCTCATCATCGACGAGGAGCAGATCGCGACCTTGTTCGGCACCGTGAGGGAAGCGTTGGTGCGCATCCGTTAGTGCGGGATGCGATGCCGGCGGGCGCAGCGGCCTGGCCGGAGCGGATGCCGGCCCGACCGTGGCGTCGAGCCGGCGGCGCGGTTGCTTCAGCGCGCAGGAGGCGGGCTGTAGTCGGGCTGCTTGGACGGTGCAGCCTGCTGGAACGCGGGGTGTTCCTGGCAATGCTCGTACACCGCCATGATCCGCGGATAGGCCGACACATCGCAACCCATGCGCTGCGCGTTGGCGACCTGGGGAACCAGGCAGCAGTCGGCCAGCGTCGGGGATTCGCCAAAGCAGTAAGGGCCAAAGCCATGGGCCTGGAGCAGGCGCTCGACGGCGGCGAAGCCTTCCTGTATCCAGTGGTCGTACCAAGCCTTCTTTTGTTCCTCGGTGACGCCGATCACGTCGGTGAGGTATTTGAGGATGCGTAGGTTGTTGACCGGATGGATGTCGCAGGAGATGGCCAGCGAAAGCTCGAGCACCCGGGCGCGCGCCATCTTGTCTTCGGGGATGAGGCGCGGGGTGGGATAGCTGGCGTCGAGGTAGTCGATGATGGCCAGCGATTGCCCCAGGCTCACGTCGCCGTCGACCAGCAGCGGGACGTTGGCGGACGGGTTCTTGGCCACGTACTCGGCGGCGCGATGCTCGAGCGTGCGGATGTTCACGCCCCGGTATTCATAGGCCAGGCCCTTGAGCGCCAGCGCGATGCGCACGCGGTACGAGGTCGAGCTGTTGAAGAAACTGTAGAGTTCCATGGCGTTTTCCGCCTTACACCATGCGAACGTTCAGCGTGCCCAGGCCGTCGACGCCGCCTTCCATCACGTCGCCCTTGACCACGGGGCCCACGCCCTCAGGGGTGCCCGTGAAAATCAAGTCGCCCGGCTCGAGGCGGAAGTACTTCGAAAGATAGGCCACGGTCTCGGCGACGGACCAGATCAGCTTGGACGTGTCGCTGCGTTGCTTGTCCTGGCCATTGACCTTCAGCCAGATGCCGCCTTTTTCGAAATGGCCGACCTCGGAAGCCTTGTGCAGCGGCGCGGTGGGCGCGCTTTGATCGAAGGCCTTGCCGATTTCCCAGGGGCGGCCCACTTCCCGCATCTGGATTTGCAAGTCGCGGCGGGTCATGTCCAGCCCGACCGCGTAACCCCAAACGTGCTCCAGCGCGTGCTCGACGGGGATGTAGGCGCCCGCCTTGCCGATCGCGGCCACCAGTTCGATCTCGTAATGGAGGTTGGAGGTTTCAGTGGGATAGGGCAGGTCGAGCGTCGTGCCGTATGGCACGGCCACCACGGCGTCGGCGGGCTTGCAGAAGAAGAACGGCGGCTCGCGGTCGGGGTCGAAGCCCATTTCGCGGGCGTGCGCGGCATAGTTGCGACCGACGCAGTAGACGCGCCGCACGGGGAATTGCTCGGTGCTGCTGGCGACGGGAAGCGTGGTGACTGGTGGCGGAGGGAATACGTACGACATGGATCGGGTTCCTCGATGGATGAAAGGGTGGGAGGTCAGGCGATGCGCTCCTCGCGCAGCAACCCCAGCGCGGCCTGTACCGGGCGATCAGAATAGCTGAACAGCACGGCGTCTTCGAGCGCGGCCAATTGCACGGGTTGCCATGGCGGCACCACGAATACGTCACGCGGCGAATAATGGAATACCTCGTCGCCGATGCGCACGCTGCCCTGCCCTTCGACCACGCAGAATACGGTGGAGTCGGATGTGCGATAGGTCTTGCCCTGGAACCCCGCGGGTAGCCACTGCATGAA
Source organism: uncultured Pigmentiphaga sp. (assembly GCF_937950555.1). Lineage (NCBI taxonomy): Bacteria > Pseudomonadati > Pseudomonadota > Betaproteobacteria > Burkholderiales > Alcaligenaceae > Pigmentiphaga > uncultured Pigmentiphaga sp. The sequence continues at coordinate 82,442 of NZ_CALFCW010000066.1, forward strand.
GGTCGCCATGGTGGGCATGGGGTAGCCGCCCGTGGCCGGATTCACGTAACGCAGCTTGACGCCATCCCATGGGTCGAGCTCACCACGGCGGCCCAACTGGTCCAGCGCTTCGCGCGTGCGCTCGTAGGGATAGTTAAAGATCGGCGAGCTGTTGCCGCTGAAGGTATGCCGCACCGGCGCCATGTTGTATCCGTAGCGGGCGAAGCTGTCGCCTTCGGGACGCATGACAGGTTGCGTGGCCTCCGGATAGTTCTCGGCGAAGCCGGCGTCGAGCGAGCGCAGCAGCGGGATGTCGAGCCCGTCGAGCCATACCACGGGCTCGCCATCTTCTGGATTGCCGTGGTCATGCCAGGTCCACGACGGCGTGATGATGAAGTCGCCCGGGTGCATGGTGGTGCGCTCGCCGTTGACGGCGGTATAGGCGCCTTTGCCTTCGACGATGAAGCGCAGGGCAGATTGCGTGTGGCGATGGCTGGGCGCGATCTCGCCAGGAAGGATCAGCTGCAGCCCGGCGTACAGCGTCTGCGTGATCGCCGCTTGGCCGGGCAGGCCCGGATTTTCCAAGATCAACACCCGGCGCACGGCTTCTTCGGCGCTGATGATGGAACCGGATTCCATGACATCCGGGCGCAGTTTTTCGTACTTCCAGATCGCGGGCACGCAGCGCGGCTGCGGCTGCGGGGGGACCAGGGTGTGGAGGGACTCCCAGAGGGGGCTTAGGTTTTTCTTGGCGATGCGGTCGTAATACGCGCGGCGTGAGGCATCGGGAGCGGTTTTCTCGAGCATGCTTGTCTCCGGTTCTGGCGCGGCGGGCGATCGATGCCCGCGCCGTCTCGGACCGCCGGAATCGGCGGTGTTGCCGCCATTGTAGGGGGTAGGTATTCCAATTGGTATGAAATTATCTTATCAAGCATATTGGATTGGATATGCCTTCCCGCAGGGCCCATGGGCGCCAGGGTGGTGCGCTGCATTCGACGCTTCTTCCTCTAGGACGTCGATTTGGTGCGCCCTGGCGGGAAACCAGGCGGCCCGTGCCGGGTACGGCCTTTGCTTGCTCATCCGCTGAAGCGAGGCCAAACCGAAGGTGCCCATGGTTCCCTATGACGAGATGCGGTTCGAAGGCGGCGCCGTCCGACGCCATTACCGGCGCTTCTGCTCGTGGTTGGAGCGCCAGAGCGCGGAGACCTTGGCCAGGAAGCGCGCCGAGGCTGATCTGGTATTCCGGCGCGTGGGCATTACCTTCGCCCTCGGGGGCGATGCGGATGGCGTGGAGCGCCTGATCCCCTTCGACCTCATCCCTCGCATCATCCCCAGCGAGGAATGGCAGCTGCTCGAGCGCGGCCTGGCGCAGCGGGTGCGGGCGCTCAACATGTTCATCCATGACGTCTACCACGAGCGGCACATCGTGCGCGCCGGCGTCGTGCCCGCCGGGCAGGTCTACACCAATGCGCAATACCGCCCGGAGATGCAGGACGTGCGCGTGCCGCGCGACATCTACGCACACATCGCGGGAGTCGACGTCGTCAAGGCGGAGGGCGATGAGGGTGGCACGTTCTATGTCTTGGAGGACAACCTGCGCGTGCCATCCGGGGTGTCGTACATGCTGGAGAACCGCAAGATGATGATGCGGCTCTTCCCGGAACTGTTCGTGCAGAACCGCATCGCCCCGGTGGCCCACTATCCGGACTTGCTGCTGGAGAATCTGCGCTCGGTCGCCCCCATGGGGGTGGACGATCCCACCGTGGTGGTCCTGACCCCCGGAATTTTCAATTCTGCCTATTTCGAGCACGCGTTTCTCGCCCAGCAGATGGGGGTGGAGCTGGTGCAGGGCGGCGACCTGTTCGTCGCCGACAACTCGGTATTCATGCGCACGACGCGGGGCCCGCAGCGGGTGGACGTGATCTATCGGCGGCTCGACGACGATTTCCTCGACCCCTTGGCGTTCCGGGCGGATTCGGTGTTGGGCGTGCCGGGACTGCTGTCGGTCTACCGCGCAGGACGAGTGACGCTGGCCAACGCCATCGGCACCGGGGTAGCCGATGACAAGTCGATTTATCCCTTCGTTCCCGACATGATCGCGTTCTATCTGTCGGAAGAGCCTATTTTGCAGAATGTGCCGACCTGGCAATGCCGCAAGCCGGACGAGCTGTCCTATGTGCTCGCGCACCTGCCTGAGCTGGTCGTCAAGGAGGTCCACGGGGCAGGTGGCTACGGCATGTTGGTCGGCCCGACGGCGAGCCGCGCCGAGATCGAAGCCTTTCGCGCTCGATTGCTGGCCAAGCCCCAGAACTACATTGCCCAGCCTACGTTGTCTCTTTCGACTTGTCCGACTTTCGTCGAGGAGGGCATCGCGCCCCGCCACATCGACCTGCGGCCGTTCGTGCTGTCGGGCGCCAATATCGCCACGGTGGCCGGTGGGCTGACCCGAGTCGCGCTGCGCAAGGGTTCGCTGGTCGTCAATTCCTCCCAAGGTGGCGGCACCAAGGACACTTGGGTGCTGGACGAAACGGGCGCTGCATCGACGGGGGAAGAAGCATGCTGAGCCGAACCGCCGACCACTTGTTCTGGATGGCGCGCTACATGGAACGCGCAGAGAATACGGCGCGCATGCTGGACGTGACGCGCAAGGCGCTGCTGCTGCCACAGAGCGACGAGCGGGCGTTGCACAGCCTGCGGGCCGTGCTGTCGATCTCGGAGCTGGCAGAGGCGTTTGCGGCCCGCTATGACGCCGTGGCGGCCGACAACGTGCTGCACTTCATGACGGCCGACCCGAACAATCCGTCCAGTATTTATTCGAGCCTGCGCGCCGCCCGCGAGAACGCCCGCGCGGTGCGGGGCACGTTGACGACCGAGTCGTGGGAAACCATCAACGACACCTGGCTCGATTTCAACCGCCAGCTCGAAGCCGGTGTGCTGGAAGTCGTTCCTGACTCGGTATTCGAATGGGTCAAGATGCGCTCGCACCTGTCGCGCGGTGTCACGCTTGGCACCGCGCTCAAGGACGAAGCGTTCTACTTCACCCAGCTGGGCACGTTCCTGGAGCGCGCCGACAATACTGCCCGCATCCTCGACGTACGCTTCGCGGACGCGGCGCCGGGCGCACGTCCGAGTGCCGCCGCGCAGCTTGACGATTTCTATTATTGGACCTCTATCCTGAGCTCCGTTTCGGGGCTGGAAATCTATCGCCAGGTCTATCGCGACGTGCTGATTCCCGAGCGCGTGGCGGAGTTGCTCATCCTCAATCCTTCCATGCCGCGCTCCTTACTCGCATCCCTGGATCGGGTCTGCGAGAACCTAGCCATGCTCAGGACGGAGAATTCCCGCGAGTGCGAGCGCTATGCCGGCAAACTGCGCGCCGAGTTGCTATACGCCGAGATCCGCCCCATTCTCGCGCGCGGGCTGCATGCTTACCTGACCGAGTTCCTGGGGCGCATCGCGACCCTCGGCAACAAGATCGGTGCAGCCTTCCTCCTGCCTGTCACGTCCTGAAGAGGTGTGCGATGCGTTTGTCCATCCGGCACGAAACCGCCTATCGCTACGATGCCCCCGTGCACTATTCCATTCAGCAGTTGCGGCTGGTACCCGCCTCGGGTTCCGCCCAGGTGGTCGTGCGCTGGGACGTGCATGCGCCCGGCAGGATCGACACCGCCGTCGATGCCTATGGCAATACGGTGCAGACGCTGGTCGTGACGCGGCCCCTGTCCGAGATGCGCATCGTGGTGCAAGGGGAAGTCGAGACCGTGTCGCTGCCCGAGGGCCGGCTGCAGGAAGGGCCGGGCCGCATTCCCCTCGAGCATTTCACGTGTGCCACCCGCTTGACCGAAGCAGACGATGCCGTGCGCGAATTGGCCGCAGCGGCCGCGCCGCTGGATAGGCCCGGGGCACTAGTCGATCTGGCCTGTCGCATCCAGGAACGCGTGGCCTACAGCTCGGGCAGCACGCAGGTGACGAGCACTGCCGCCGAAGTGCTCGCCCTGGAGCGGGGTGTTTGCCAGGACCATGCCCACCTGTTCATCGCGTGCTGCCGCGCGTTGGGCGTGCCGGCGCGCTACGTCAGCGGATACATCGATCCCGGAGACGTGCCCCATGCCGCTAGCCATGCGTGGGCAGACGCGTGGGTCGATGAGGCAGGCTGGATATCCGTGGACGTCACGCATGGCCGCTATGCGTCGGGGCCGTATTGCCGTGTGGCCGTTGGTTCGGACTACGGTTCGGCTGCGCCGGTGCGAGGCATGCGCGTGGGCGGCGGCGTGGAGGCCATGACGGTAGACGTCCACGTCGGCGAGGCCAACCAGTGAGCCCATCCATGCGGCATCGTTTCGTACGCGCTAGAATCGCCCGATACATCGACGGGGCGAGTCCGGTATGACCTATTGTGTGGCGATGCGTGTGGACGAGGGGCTCGTGTTCCTGTCTGATACCCGCACCAATGCGGGGGTAGACCACGTCAGCACCTTTCGCAAGATGACCGTCTTCGAGCAGCCGGGAGAGCGCGTGCTGGTGCTGTTGACCGCCGGCAACCTGGCGCTGACCCAGTCGGTCGTGCAGTTGCTGGCCGAGCCCGCCGATCCCGAGCAGCCCACGCCGTGGAACGTGCCCAACATGTTCGAGGCAGCGCGGCTGGTGGGCAAGGCCGTGCGAGAGGTCTACCAAATGCACGGCAGTGCGCTGCACGATTTCAACATCGATTTCAATTGCAGCTTCCTGTTGGGCGGCCAGATACGCGGGCAGGGCATGCGGCTGTTCCAAATTTATGCCGCTGGCAATTTCATCGAGGCCTCGACCATGAGTCCGTATTTCCAGATCGGCGAGGCCAAGTACGGCAAACCGATACTGGATCGCGTCCTGACGCCGACCATGCCACTGGACGAGGCGGCCAAATGCGCGCTGATATCGATGGACTCGACGCTGCGCTCGAACGTATCGGTCGGCTTGCCGCTGGACTTGTTGGTCTACGAAAAAGATAGCTTGCGCGTGACCAAGTTCGCGCTGGTCGATCACGACAACGATTATTTCAGGATGATCCATTCGTCGTGGGGAGAACGGCTGCGCCAGGTGTTTGCCGAGATTCCCGATCCGCAGTGGACGCCCGTCTCGGCGCTGCCGCCCGACAAATCGCCCATGCGATCCGAGCCGCCGCTGGCGCCGGGCGCCGGGCCCTACCGTTCGATGCATGATCCGGCGCTCGCGCAGACGCTGGCCCAGTCCCAGCCTGGCGCGGTAGAGCCCGGCTAGCCTATGGGCGCGAGCGCGTTTTCCAGCGCCTGGGCCGTGAGCGGACGCGAGAACCAGAAGCCCTGGGCTTCGTCACAGCCCAGTTCGCTCAGGCGGCGCGCGTGGGCCGCCGTCTCCACGCCTTCGGCCGTGACCTGGATGCCGAGGGCGTGTGCCATCTCGATGATGGCGCGGATGACGGCGTCTCCCTTTTGGGCCGACGACAGGGCGCGCACCAATGCACGGTCGATCTTGATTCGGTTGACCGGGAAGCGCGTGAGGTAAGCGAGGCTGGAGTAACCCGTGCCGAAGTCGTCGATGGCGATCTCCACGCCCAGCTTGCGCAGGTTGTGCAGGGTGTCGATCACTTGATGCGTATTGTCCAGCAGCAGGCCTTCCGTGATCTCGAGCTCAATGCTGCCGGGAGGAAGTTGCCAGCGCTCCAGCGCGTCGGCTACCACGCCGGACAGCTTGCGGTCCCGCAGTTGGGCGGGCGAGACGTTGATGGCCATGCAGGGAGCATGACCGAATTTCGCAAGCAGCCTGACCACTTGCTGGCACGCCGCATCCAGCACCCACGCGCCGAGCTCTTCCATCAGGCCCAGGTCTTCGGCCATGGGCACGAACTCGGCCGGCCCGATGGCGCCGAGCTGGTGATGCTTCCAACGCAGTAGCGTTTCTGTGCGCGTGATGCGGCCCGACTCTAGGTGGATTTGAGGTTGGTACGCAAGGGAAAACTGCCGTGCGTCGACCGCTTCGCGCAGCAGCGACTCCAGGTGCGCGCGCCGGGCCGATTGGGTTTGCATGCCGAAATCGAAATGACGGGCGACGCCGCCGCCGCTGCGGCTGGCCGCGTTCAGCGCCAGCAGCGCGCGCTGGAACAGGGCGCGCGGTTCGCTGCCGGCGGAGGGGTAGGAGCTCACCCCGATGCTGGCCGTCATGTGCAAGGTTGACGAGATGAAGGGGATGGGGCGGGAGACTTCGGCGAGCAGTGCGAGTTCGCGATCGCTGGCCAAGGTGTGATGGCCGGTGGAGATGATCGCGAACAGCGAGCCGCGCATTACGCCCAGGAGCTGGTCGTCGCCGCACAAGCGCTTGAGCCGGGCGGCGACGTGCTTGACGGCGGCGTCGGCCGCGGCTTGGCCCAGGCTGTCGCGCAGCGTACGCAGGTTGTCGAGTTCGAGCAGTGCCAGCAGCACCGGCTCGTTCGTGCGCCGGGCCCGTTCCAGCGCCAGGCCTAGCCGCTCTTCCAGCAACTCCTGGTTGGGCAGCCCCGTGAGCGGATCGTGGTGCAACAAGTGCCATAGCGGGAGTGCATCCCGCTGGCGCCTCGGGTTTTCGAACGCGGTACCCACGTAGCCCAGGATGTTTCCCCGGGCGTCGCAAAGCCGCGTGAGGGCCTGCGCGACGGTCGCGCGCATGCCGTTCGGACGCAGGTAAGTCCACTCCGCTTCCATGCCGTGGGCGGCCGTGAGGGAGCCTTCCGGCTGCACTGCTACCACGTCACGGACCGGGGGATTCCAGAGTTCGGCGCGTCGAAGGGCCAGTTCGGAGGGGTCGAGCAGGGCGTCTAGGCAGAGCTTGCCGACCAGCTGTGCGGCCTCGTAGCCCGTGAGGCGCTCGTAGGCCGGGTTGACCATGGTGAATACGCCCCGGCTATCGCACATGAAGATCCCGCAAGGGGCCGACTGCGCCGCGAGCCGATAGGCTGCGACGGTGAGTTGCTGCGCGGACCACGCCGTCGGGGGTTGCGCATCGATTTGCACGGTACGTTCCTCCACGACCAGGCTGTGCACGCGGCGAACAGATAGATATTGCAGCTGCTATTGAATCACAAGCGAGGCAGCTTGGTAGAGACAAAGCGTCGCATCTCATTTCCGTCGCGCCGCGGATACAGGGGCGGTCCACCGGCGATTTACAATCGGCGGCACTGCCCGGATGCGGATGGCGATGACGCGGCACGAAGAACATCAACAAATAAAAGGGGTTTTGCCCTGCGGCGCTTGGCGAAACGGCCGGTGCCTGGAATCCGTGAAGGTGGATGGGTTGGGTGGCGGGGCCGGAAGCCTGCCGGGGGCAATGCGGACAAAAGAGAAGAGCGCACGCATCCATAAGGAGGTGCCTTTGCGCGTGCTGCGCGCCGTCGCTGTAGTGGCCGAAGTGGGCAGCGTGACCAAGGCCGCACTCATCCTGCACCAGTCGGCGTCTTCTGTGACGCGGGCCGTACAAGAGGCTGAATCCTTGCTCGGGCTGAGCCTGTTCGAACGCGGGGCCCGGGGCATGGTTCCGACCGCCGCAGGCGGGGTGCTTGCGCTGCGTGTCGGGCGTGCCATGGAATTGCTGCAGGCGGCCGCCGAGGGGCTGCGGCTGCGGGGCGCCCCGCCCTCGGCGGCCGCGCTGCCAAGATTGGTCAGCGACTCATTGTTATCGGCCCTGGTGGCTCGCGCAACCCATGCTACCGAGAGCGCCGCGGCCGAATCGCTGGGGGTGTCGCAATCGGCGCTGCACCAGGCTTTGCGCCGGCTCGAACACCTGGCCAGGATCCCGCTTTTCGAGCGCACGCGCGTCGGCACGCGTCTGAACGAGTCGGGCCGGTGGTTGCTGATGCACGCCCGCCAGGCCATCGCAGAGATCCGGATCGGCCACGAAGAACTCGCCCATTGGCGCGGCTTGAGGGGGCGGCGCGTATCGATCGGCACGCTGCCCATGGCCGACGACGTGCTCGTTCCCCGGGCGGCCGCGCTGGCGCTTGCCCGTGAGCCGGACATCGCCTTTACCGTCAAAGGGGGCACGTACGAGGCGTTGACGGACATGCTGCGTTCGGCAGAGATCGATTTCATCGTCGGGCCGCTTCGCGAGGCCGAGCTGGCCCCCGATCTCGAGGAAGAGCTGCTGTTCGTCGATCGTTTCGTCGCCGTCGTGCGCGCCGGGCATCCGCTGCTGGCGCGCCGCGGCCGAGCCACCCTGCGCGAGCTGGCGGCCTATCCTTGGGTCGGGCCTTTGCCCGGCACGCCGGCGCAACGGGTGCTCGAACGGTTGTGCGAACGGGTGGGAGCGCAAAGGCCCAATGTTTCCATCGAAGCGCACAGCACCGCCCTCGTGCGTTCCGTGCTGCTGGCGGGAGATCACGTCGCGCTGGTTTCGCCGCTCCACATGCGGGCTGAAGTGGAAGCCGGGCTGCTGGTGCCCGCCTCGGGCCCCTTGGCCGGTACCGAACGGGGGATAGGCATCACGCAGCGCCGGGATGCGTTGGCGTCTTCCGCATGTGTGTCGGTGCTGCAGGCATTGCGCCAAGCTGCCGCGGAGGCGGTCGATGAGCTCCGGAATAAGTATGGCGTAGAGGCGGATAAGTGAAATGCAATGTTGCATTTGCAACTTGCAATGCTAAGATGCCTCGACGGAGAACGGACTCCGTATACTGCCCAGCCAGAGCATGCCTAAGGGGCCCGGTAGCGGCCGCGCGGGCTTTGGCGCAATGCACAACATCGATAAAGAGGGCCCCGGGGGAAGATCGGATTCGACGGACGCAACGCTGCACGCCCCGATCCGAGCCGTGCCTCGGCCCTCATAAGGGTTTTCCACATAGGACGAGACAAACATGACTCTGCAACGTTTCAGCAATCTTCCGCGCCTGCGTTGGGTTTCCCTGCTGGCGTGCCTGTCGGCTTGCGCGGCGCCCGGGCTGGCGCAGGCGCAAGGCGCTGCCGACTATCCCAACCGCCCGATAAGAATGGTCATCCCGTTCACCCCGGGTGGCTCCACCGACATTCTCGGACGCACCATTGCGCAGCAGTTGCACCAAGCCTTCGGCCAGTCCGTCGTGGTCGAGAACGTGCCGGGCGCCGGGGGCAGCATCGGTGCGGACCGCGTCGCCAAGTCGCCCGCCGACGGCTACACCCTGATGATGGGCCACATCGGCACCCTGGCCGTGACGCCGTCGCTCTATCCCAAGCTGCCGTACGACCCCATCAATGCCTTCGACGCCGTGGCATGGGTGGCACGGGTGCCCAACGTGCTGGTGGTGCATCCCTCGGTTCCGGCCAAGTCGCTGCAAGAATTGGTTGCCTACGCCAAGGCCAACCCCACCGCGCTGACCTACGGCTCGGGCGGCAATGGCAGCGCGGCGCACCTGGCGACCGAATATCTGAAGCTGCAAAGCGGCGCGCCCATGCAGCACGTGCCCTACAAGGGCACGGCTCCCGCCGTGAACGACTTGGTCGCCGGCCACATCAAGGTCATGTTTACCGGTATTCCGGCCGTCATCGCCCAGCTCCGCGCGGGGCAGCTGCGCGCATTGGCGGTTTCGTCGCCGGAGCGGGTGAAGATGCTCGCCGACGTGCCTACCGTGGCCGAGAGCGGGTATCCCGGTTTCGAGGCCGACCAGTGGTACGGCGTGGTGGCGCCCGCGGGTACGCCCAAGGACATTATTGCCAAGCTGAACAAGCAGATCAACGCCTCGCTCAACTCGCCTGAACTCCTGAACCGGCTCTCGAGCGAGGGTGCGCAGCCCACGCCCAATCCGCCCGAGGTCTTCGCCAAGCTCATCAAGTCGGAAATCGAGCGCTGGAGGCCGGTCATCCAAAAGGGTGGCGTGAAGGTGGACTAAACCGCGTAGCCACGTACGAAACGGATTGAAAAATCCGCAACACCGCCCCGCTCGTGCGGGGCGGTGCCGTTTCGGGGCGGCCCCTTCCACATGTGTGCGAATTGACGACTTTTGGATGTCATCCGCGCATTATCGGCCGGTATCGCGGGCCCATCGTCTCCGGTGCCCCGCCGTCATCCCTGCCAGCCAGTCGCCCTGCCCCGGCGCCCCGGGTCTCCCTTGCCGCACACGTTTACATATCCGGAAACCAACACTTTCGCGAAAACCGCATGCTGTCGAGCATCCTGCATTAAGCTGATCTCAACCCAACCTCTATTGGAGGGCATGATGCTCGAATGGCTACGCAGATGGGCTTTGAGTTATGCCGCCACGCCCGAAAAAGAGGCGGAGAAGGCCCTGTACGAGGCGAGGCTGGCGCTATATCGCGCTGAAGAACGCGTGCGCGACGCGATCATGTACGCCGAATACTACCGGGAGCGCGTGAACTTTCTCAAACGCGTCGTCGAAGAGGGGATAGAGAACGTCACCGATACCCGGGTGCTTCGGCCCCAGGCCGCCTACGCCGCGGCGTCTTCCCAGGCGACCTTGCGGCTGCATCCCAAGGTGGCGGCGCCGGAATAGCCGTCGCCACGGCGGAAAGCCGGCGCGCCATCGGCATACAACCATCATGGAGGAACGCGTGGAGACGACGCACACGATACGAGTCCACGACCAGGCGGGCAACTTGCTCGTCGCGCACCTGCGCTGGGGCGAGGCCGACATCAGTTGCACCTTGTACAAGGTGGACGGCGGCCCGCTTATTTTTCTTGCGGCGGACGGCAACCTGACCGATTCCGACGGGAACCGCTATACGCGGGTCGCCTAGGGCGCGCGCACGACCTGGCGGGTGTCAAAGCCGAGCGATCGGGCGTGGTCGAGCAATTGCTCGATCGTCGCCGGATCGGCCCGCTTCTCGCGGGAAAGTACCCACAAATACTTGCGATCAGGCGTTCCCACCAGCGCATGGCGGTAGCCCTCGTCGATCCGGATAATCCAATAGTCGCCCCAGACCAGGGGTAGCCAGGAGGTCCACGCCGGGGCGAAGCGCACTTCCAGCTTCGCAGGGTCGGGCGGGTCAACGCGACGGGCGAGCCGGCCCGCTGCGCGGGCGACCTTCGTTTTTCCTTCTGCTGTCCGGCACTGATTCGTCACGCCCAGCGCACCATCCGGGCCGATCGTGTAATCGGCCTGTACGTCGCCCACGCAATCGTCCTGAAAGCGGTTTGGCAGGCGCGCTTGTTCGTACCAGGTCCCGGCATACCGGTTGAGATCGACCCCGTCTTGCGTAGGCAGGCCGGGTCGATTCGAGGCACAGGCCGCCAGCGCGGTCATGGACGCGGCGCCAAGCAGAGGCAAAAGCTTCATCGCAGACTCCCCATTCGATGGCCCAGCGTAACGGGGAGTGGGGCTTGCAGGTGTTCGCTTTTGAAACGAGCGGAGGCCACCGGCACCGCCTGGTGCGCCGCCAGAAACACAAAAGCCACCATCGCTGGTGGCTGTAAGTGCCTGATTGGAATCAGAATTCTGGTGGGTCGTGCGCGACTCGAACGCGCGACCAACGGATTAAAAGTCTGGCCAACTGCAAACTACTGAGATTGAAATCGCCCGGATTATCAACGACTTGCGTCGATAGCCATTGATCCAAACACTGGGCATTCATCCAGGGATTTGCAGCAAAAGGCAGCCGTTTTCGGCGGTTTAGGTCAAGATTTGGTCAAGCTGGCCCATGCCAAATAACCGGCCCTTCGGCACCAGCCAGGCGCCCGCCATATCGCCAGTCTCCCCGCTCGTGGCCTGTACGGCAAGCGAGCCGGCATCGAAGAGGAACCGCATGAATGCCCCATTTGCGACCGGCGTCGGCGTGGCCGGTGCCACCGTGTTTCCTTCTGCATCGCGTGCTGGCCGGCAGGCTGCCCGCGACCTGCCTGCCGACCTGGTAGCTCAGCTGGCGACATATCTCGAAAGGCGGTTTGCTGGCCACGCGGCGGGCCGCGCCGATACGCCGGCGGAGCGCCGCCACAGGCATCGGGCCTTCGTCCAAGGATTTGCCCAGATCCTGGCGCAGCAGGTGCCGGGACTTGCCAAGGACGGCGACGATGCGCCCGCTGCTTGAACGCCTAGTCAGCATCCGCCTGCCCGCGGACAAACACGAGGAATACCGGCTCAAGGCGGCGCAGCACGGCCTGGCCCTGTCCGAGTATCTGCGGCTGCGGCTGGATGTTGACGACCACGTTGATGAGCGGATTGCGCAGCTGCGACTGGCCCTGCTCGACGAAGCAGACGCGGCCGAGCCCCCGCAATCGCAGGCCGTGCTGCTAGAACTCCTTCTGCTGGCGCGGCGCCGTGCGGCTCCGGCCGACTTACGGACCGTCCACTCCGACCTCGCCGCGATGGGCGTCGTCCCGTGGACACCTGATTCCCCAGGCCGCCCGCCGGACTAAGCAATCTGGGCGGCAGCCACGTTCTCCCGGAGACTCCATGACATCGAAGTTCTCGGCCGCCGGCCTGGCGGCCTGCCTGCTTTCGGCCTGCGGATTCGTACCCCCGAAGCCCCCGACCCCGCCTGACTCCGCACGCATTCCGATCAATCACGGCCCGCCGCTCCTGGCGCGGGCAGGCACGGCAGGCGAAGGCACGCCGTCGATCGATCTCACCGCCTTGGCGCAGCGCATCGATTCGCTGACCGAGAAACTGGAGGCCTGGCAACACCAGTCGCCCTCAACCACGGAGATAGCAGCGCAGCCGGCCGCGTTGGTGGACGGAAGCGACGCCGGCCAAGCCGCGCCCGCGTCTGACCTTCCCCCGGCCCCCGCCACGCCCCTTTCCACGTCGGCTGGTCTGCCCGAGGCAGACGCGACGCACCCAGGCACCAAACCAACGGCCGTCGCACCATTGACCGTCGCGCCCCTGGAGGCGATCCCGACGGTGGAGGTCGCCACAGGACCGGACGCCGGCCAGGCCGACGATGCCGCAGAAATCCGTGCCGACCACGAGCCGCCGACTGATGCGCCAGAGCTGGACCAGTCGGCGGGCGCGATCGACACGCCCGCGCCGGGGGAGGAGGTCGCGCCCGTTGAAATTGCTGCACCCGAACCGCTCCTCCCGTCCTGGCACGCCGAGCCGGGCCAGCGGCTGTCCGAAGTGATAGACGGCTGGGCCCAGCGCGAGGGCTGGACGGTTCGGTGGGAAACCGACCTGGACTACCCGATCGAGGCGCCGCTGGAGCTGACCGCCCCGACGTTCGTCGACGCGGCGGAACAGGCCTTCGGACTGTACCGCAATGCCAGCCGCCGCTTTGCGCCGGCCGCCTACACCAATCAAGTGCTCCTCGTGAGAGAGGCGAAATGACGATAGCCAAGATATTGCTGCCCCGGCCGCGCGCCATCATCATCGGCCTGACGCTCGTTGCGCTCGCCGGATGCGCAAGCTACAAGCGCATCGACGAGGCGCCGGAGCTAGCTGCACAGGCTGCAGACGACCTGGCCGCGCAGGCCCAGGCACAGCGCAACAGCTTTGCCAGCGGCGCCATCCGCCGGCTGTCGCAACCATGGGTGTCCCAGAACCCGATCAAGCAAGTCGCAACCCGGCCCAAGCTCCCCGGTGACCGTGATTGCCGACTCCGGCTCGTAATCGACGCCCCGATGTCGCTGCAGGAGCTGGCACAGATCATCAGCGCCGACTGCCAGCTGCCGGTGCGCATCACGCCTGACGCACTCGGTGCGCTCGCAGGCGCCTATGTCAGCGGGCCCGGCCAGACGCCTAGGCCCAGCCTCACGCCTGCAGCGGCCGAGCCGGCAGTTCCCGCGTTGGCGGAAGCGGCGGCGGTTCCAGGTATGCCGGCCGCGCAGCTTCGCCCGGTCGGCACACTTAGCAAGATCCAGCCGTTGCGCTGGATCGGCCAGCCGCTCTCCGGGCTGCTGGATGTTGTATGCAGTCAGCTCGGCCTGACCTGGAACTATCGCAGCGGCGCCATCGTCTTCAGCTACCTGGACACGCGTACCTTCAATGTCGGACTGCCGTCGGACATGACGTTCTCTTCAGCGGTCGCCCGAGGCAGCAATCTGCGCAACACGGGCGGTATGGGTGGATTCGGCGGCATGGGCGGGGAAGCAGCCTCCAGCAGGACGGGAGAAACCAACCAGGCCACAAGCGTGAGCTGGCGGGCCGAATTCGATTCGGAGTTTCGCGCCTCCATCGAAAGTCTCATGACGCCCTCGATCGGCCGCTACGCGCTGTCCTCAACGTCGGGCAAGTTGACGGTGACGGACACCCCGGACGCCCTGGACCGAATTGCAGCGTACGTCGACGAGGTCAACGCCGCGATGCGCCGCCGCGCCTCACTCTACGTGACGGTGGCGACGGTCACGTTCACCGACGCCGACAGCCTCGGGTTCAACTGGAATGCTGTCTGGCGCTCCGTCACCGGCAACTTCGGCATGCAGCTGGCTAACGGATTCACGCCGCTCGATGGCGGTCTGTCGGCCGGGTTCGGCATTCTGGAGACAGCAACCGGCAGCGCCGCGCAATTTGCCGGCACGCAAGCCATCCTCAGCGCGCTCCGGCGGCAGGGCAGCGTGCAGATCACACGACAACGTGGCGTGATCACGGACAACCGGCAGCCGACGCCGATCAGTTTGACCAGCGAGCAGCAGTACGTCTGCGGCCAACAGGCCATCAACACCATCGACGTCGGCACGTCGGAATCCATCCAGATGTGCAGCGCCGTCTCAGGCCTGGCGATGGACATGATCCCGTCCATCGAAGGCGACGAAGTGACGTTGCAGTTCACGTCCTCGATGAGCCCAACACCCGTCATCACCCCGGTCGAAGGGCTGGAAGACCGTGCGATCAAGGAGGCACGCAGCGATAGCCAAGTGTTCTCGCAGCGGGTAACCCTTCGCAGTGGCCAGACGATGGTCCTGAGCGATTATCAGGAGGTCTACGACAGCGCGACCAAGGAAGGCGTGGGTGGCCTGTCGGCGTGGGCTGTGACCGGCGGCGGGACACGCGAACAGACGCGTCGCATTGTCGTGATCATCATCAGCGCGCAGGTAATGCCTGACGACGGCTCGAACCCAACCACACGTGCGGGTGGCGCCCATGAAGACCCTTTCGCGACTTAAGCCGCGGCTTCGCCGCAAGCGACGAGTCCGCGTGTACTCGACGCCCGCCGGCGGTGCCCGCATCGTTGTTGGCCGCCGGGTCTTCGTAGCAGGCCTATTCTGGCAAGTGCTGGAGGGCCGCGCTTCGCCCCTCTCCGAAGCGCGAACCCTGGCCAAGGACACACAGCGCACGACGGGGGATCCCGTGCGGTTTGTGTCGCTCAATGAAGGTACGGCGCAGACGGCAGCAGGGTTCGCGATGAAGGCCACTCGCGCTCGCCGGGGGATGTATTCGCTCGCTGCGGTGGCGGCCGAAAGTCTCGGGCCGAACGTTGTCGCCGCCTTCGAGCTGGGCGAAGGGCGCTACGCGACCGTTGCTGCGATTCGCGGCGTCATCGTCCCGGAATCCGACAAGGTGGTCGACGCTACGGAGGCACGAGCAACCATAGCGGCACTCTGGCGCGAGCATTCTGGATCAGTCGAAGACGGCCAGATGCGTCTGTACGCGCCGCAGGCCGTTCTGCCGGACGCTGAAGACGTGTCGCTGGAGCAGCTGGCCAAGGGCGCACATCGGCAGCACCAGCTGCGCGCGCTGCAGTATCTCACGCCCAAGGAAGCGCTATCGCTGCTGGCGGTCGCTGGCGCCGTTGTGGCTGCCGGCTGGGGACTCTCAGCGTACTACGAGTACCAGGAGGCGCAACAGCGGGCCGCGGAGGCGCGCCGCCAGGCCGAGCTGGAGCGACTGCGCCGAGAAAGCGGCATGGATGCGCAGCAGCTTTCGCTGCTGCGCCCCTGGACCGCACAGCCCGGTGCAGTCGTGTTCGCCCGAACCTGCATGCAGGCTCTGTGGCGACTGCCCGTGACCATCGATGGCTGGGCGATCGCGCAGGCGCAATGCACACAGACGGCGGTCAAGGCCAAGTATTCCCGCACGATTGGACGCACGGTGGCCGGATTTCGCGAACGCGTGCAGCAATGGCTGCCAGAAGCGGCCAATGCCGTCGACGTGAGTGTGGACGCCAACGCGGCGACCATCAGCCTGGCGGTCACGATGCCACCTGGCGGTGATGACCCGCTCGCACCGCACGATGAGCGCATCGCTCGCTTGGCAACGCATCTGCAACGCCAAGTCGTACCGCTGGAGCTGGCCGCCAAGGCTTCAAGCCTGGCGCCCGGCTACCAGCACCCGCCGGACTCGCCGTTGCCTCCACCGACACCGGATTGGATGACAACCAACTGGAGCGTCAAGCGAACCGAACGTTCGCCGGCGGCGTTCCTTGCTGGCCTGCCGGCGCAAGGCGTCCGTATTACGTCCATTGAAGCGGCATTCGACGCCGACGGCCGGTTGCAATGGAGCGTTTCTGGAGATCTCTATGGTCAGTAGCAAAGTGGCCGGCCTGGCGCTGGCCTTCCTCAGTCTGAGCGCGCCTGTACACGCCCAGGAATCCCCGGCCGGCAGTACGCCGGAGGCGCCGCTCACGCTCGGCGACATCGACCGGATCATGCAGGATGAGATTCGGCTCAAGGCGTTGGTGGCGCGCGCCGAGCAGCAGGCACTACTGGAGAAGCTTGCCGCCGGCGAGTCGGGCGCGGACGTGCGGCCCGAGCCGCCACGGCTCGTTGCGCGCCGCGCCACCACGGCCGGCTGGGTTGGCACCTTCCTGTATCCGGGCGGACGCGCGGCGATGGCCGACGTCGGCGACATTCTGCCGGGAGGCTATCGGGTCGACGCCCTGGACGAAGGCACGCTGGCCCTCTCCTACAACGGGCAGCTGGCCGAACTCGCCGGAGCCGGCCCTGGCCAAGCAACGGAGGTGCGGTGATGTTGCTCGACCGAACCAATCTCGCTGAACTGCCGCCCGCAGAAGAGCCCTCCGCCGAGCCGATAGCC
>NZ_CALFCW010000067.1:0-16810 GCF_937950555.1 uncultured Pigmentiphaga sp.
GTCATCTGCCCAGGCAATAGCCCCAAGGCCGATCATGAACTAAGATTGAAACCGGACCACCCTATGGGGTCAGGCCAATAAGCTTGAATGATAAGCTTATCGAATGAAGATAACTCATTGTAAGTTATTAAGAAAACACCAGCTAAGGCTGCTTGAATATTTTGTTCTGGAAGTGACGGCTAATCTGCCCAGGCAATAGCCCCAAGGCCGATCATGAACTAAGATTGAAACCGGACCACCCTATGGGGTCAGGCCAGTCTTTGGTATATTGAAACGTGGCGACAAGGTGTACACGAAGGTCGTGCATGACACCAAAACGGAAACACTGATGCCGCTGATCGCCCGAAAGATAGCGCCAGACAGCATTGTGTATACGGATTGTTATGGCAGCTACAATGCGCTGGATGTGAGTAATTTCTATCATGAAAGGATCAATCACTCGGCATTGTTTGCCAGGGGCAAGAACCACATCAATGGCATTGAAAACTTCTGGAATCAGGCCAAGCGTATGCTAAGAAAATACAATGGGATTCCGAAAGAATCGTTCCCGCTATTCCTCAAGGAATGCGAGTTCAGATTCAATTACGGAACACCGAAACAACAACTGAAAACACTAAAGGAGTGGGCTGATATTTAGTGCTTATCTACTACAGCCCCTAGACCAAACCAATGATCATCCCAGTCATACTCTCCGGTGGTGCTGGCACTCGCCTCTGGCCTGTCTCGCGCGAGGGCCACCCCAAGCCCTTCATGAAACTCGCCGATGGTGAGAGCCTGCTGCTCAAAACCTATCGCCGCGCATTGGCGGTGATGGAATCCTTGGGGGGCGGCAAAGGTGAATTGCTCACCGTCACCAACCGCGACTACTATTTCATGAGCAAGGACGAGCTTGCGGCACTCAAGCCTGGTGAGCCGCTTCCTGGCGCTTTCTTGCTGGAACCCGAGGGCCGCAACACCGCGCCTGCGGTGGCCCTGGCGGCCCACCAAGTGGTCGAGCAATTTGGCCCAGATGCCTTGATGCTGGTCCTTGCGGCTGACCACCTCATACAAGACCCAGCCCGCTTCACCGCCGCTGTGGCGGACGCGGCCGCCCTGGCCCAGCAAGGCCACCTGGTCACCTTCGGCATTGTCCCCACCGGGCCAGAAACCGGGTTTGGTTACATAGAGGCCGGTGAAGCCCTGTCCCAAGGGCGCAAGGCCGTCCGGTTTGTCGAAAAGCCCTCGCTCGAAAAAGCGCAGGCCTACCTGTCCAGCGGCAACTTCTACTGGAATTCGGGCATGTTTTGCTTCCAAGCAGGCCGCCTGCTCGAAGAAGTGGCCCACCACGCGCCCGATGTGGCCACCACGGTGCACGCCTGCTGGCAAGCCCTCAAGGCCCAGCCCAACACCACTGGCCACATGCTTGAGATTCCGGCCCAGGCGTTCGCTCAGGTGCCCGACATTTCTATCGACTACGCCGTCATGGAGCGATCTGCCCATGTGGCGGTGGTGCCGTCCGACTTTGGCTGGAGCGACATTGGCTCGTGGAACGCCGTCAAAGAATTGGTCAAACCAGACGCAGCACAAAACCGCGCCGTGGGCGAAGCCATTTTCGTCGACAGCCGCAACACCTTCGTGCAGAGCGAAGACCGGTTGGTGGCCACCGTGGGGGTGAGCGACCTCATGATCATCGACACGCCCGATGCCCTGCTGGTGGCCCACCCCGACAAGGCGCAAGACGTCAAGAAGGTCGTCGCCCAGCTCAAAACCAAGGGGCACGACGCTTATAAATTGCACCGCACCGTGGCCCGCCCCTGGGGCACTTACACCGTGCTCGAAGAAGGCCCCCGCTTCAAGATCAAGCGCATTGAGGTCAAGCCCGGGGCCAGCCTCAGCCTGCAAATGCACCACCACCGTAGCGAGCACTGGATCGTCGTCAGCGGTATGGCAAGAGTCGTCAATGGCGAGCGTGAAGTCATGGTCGGTACCAACGAATCTACCTACATCCCTGCGGGCCATAAGCACCGGTTGGAAAACCCCGGCGTACTCGACTTGGTAATGATCGAAGTCCAAAGTGGCGAGTATTTGGGCGAAGACGACATCGTCCGCTTTGATGACAGGTACGGCCGGGCATGATCAGTACTGCACCTCTCAAAGCGGTCTGGGACTTCCGCGGCTTTATTCTTGGCAGCGTGCGGCGCGAATACCAGCTGCGCTATCGCGGCACCATGCTGGGGGTTGCCTGGACGGTGCTGCAGCCGCTGGCCATGATCCTCATCTACACCGTCATCTTCTCCCAGGTCATGAAGGCCAAACTACCTGGTGTGGACGGCGCCTTCTCCTACAGCATCTACCTTTGCGCAGGCATCCTCACCTGGGGCCTGTTTGCCGAGATCGTTCAGCGCAGCCAGTCCGTATTCCTGGACAACGCCAACCTGCTCAAAAAGCTCAGCTTTCCGCGCCTGACCCTCCCGCTCATCGTAGTGGCCAGCGCGCTGCTCAACTTTTCCATCATCTTCGGCCTGTTCATGCTCTTTCTGCTGGTCACGGGCAACCTGCCCGGCCTGAGCATCTTGGGCCTCATCCCCTTGCTCGCCCTGCACATCCTGTTTGCCGTCGGCCTGGGCATAACCCTTGGCGTGCTCAACGTCTTCTTTCGCGACGTTGGGCAGGTCTCCGGCGTATTGCTCCAGTTCTGGTTCTGGGCTACGCCCATTGTCTATCCCGCCACCATTCTGCCCGACTGGTTGCAGCCCTGGATGAACCTCAACCCCATGTATCCCCTCATGCGGGCCTACCAAGGGATTTTCGTCGCCAACCAGTGGCCCCAGTGGCACAGCCTGGCAATATTTGCCGCGCTCGCCATCGGCCTGGCACTGTATGCCCTGCGCCTCTTCCGCCGGCATGCCGGCGAGATCGTGGATGAACTGTGATGGGCACGGTGATGGACTTCAGCAGACACACCTCGCCCTTGGGCTTTGACGAAAAGGGCCTCGGCATGCTCGCCAGTCTTCTCAAGAACAATGTTACTACCCAGGCTCACAAGCCAAGCCCTTTTTGTGGTACATTAAAACTCCGAGTCGGGAGCGCTGACCTTCTTGCAGTGCGCCAGGGAAAGTCCCTGCCCGGCTTGCCCCATTCGCAAGCCACACATCGTGTGGCTTGTTTCGTTTCTGGGCGGCTCTAATTCATGCATTTGCTCTATCTGGATGAGTCCGGCTCGGTCAAGGACCCCACGCAACGGTTTTACGTACTCGCCGGCATCGCGGTTTTCGAACGCAGCGCCCACTGGGTGGAACAGAAGCTCAACGAGGTGGCATCGCGTTTCAGTCCAGACAATCCTCATGCCGTCGAGTTGCATGGTTCGCCGATGCGATCAGGCCGCGAAGGTTGGAAAAAACACCCGCTCGCAGAACGACTTCAGGCGATCCACGATGCACTGAAAGAAGGCGTGACGCGCTTTCATCCCCGCAGCGTTAGGCTTTTTGGCACCGTTATCGACAAAGCCACCTTGATTGGCGAAGACCCCGTGGAACATGCCTTTGAACAACTGGCCAGTCGGTTCGATCGCTATCTGCAACATCTATACGCCAAACACAACGATGCCCAACGCGGCATCATCCTGTTTGACAAGTCATCTACTGAACAGCGCATACAAACACTGGCGCGCGAGTTCAAATACGCTGGCCACACCTGGGGAAAAACCCGAAACTACGCTGAAGTGCCGGTGTTTCTCGATTCGCGCGCATCCCGTCTCATCCAACTGGCCGATCTCGTCGCATTTGCCCTGTTCAGGGCCTACCAACACCGAGATACCGCTTTCCTCGCCCCCATCCAAGATTGCTTCGACGCAGAAGGCGGGCAAGTGCATGGACTGTATTTGAAGACCCGTTAATACCATGGGTGCTATCACCGTCACCAATCTCGGCAAGGCCTACAAGCAATACCCCACCCGCTGGGCGCGGCTGGCCGAATGGCTGGACCCCCGTGACAAGCCGCGCCATCACCTGCATTGGGTGCTCAGGGATATCAACTTCACCGTCCAACCCGGTGAGGCCGTGGGCATCATCGGCGTCAATGGCGCCGGCAAGAGCACCCTGCTCAAGATGATCACCGGCACCACCCAGCCCACCACGGGCACCATAGAGATGCAAGGACGGGTGGCCGCCCTGCTGGAACTTGGCATCGGCTTTCACCCCGAGTTCACGGGACGGCAAAATGCCGTCATGGCCGGGCAGTTGCTGGGCTATTCCCTCGAGGAAATCAGCGACCTCATGCCCCAGATCGAAGCCTTTGCCGAAATCGGCGACTACATCGACCAACCGGTGCGGGTCTACTCCAGCGGCATGCAGATGCGCCTGGCCTTTGCCGTGGCCACGGCCAGAAGGCCAGACATCCTCATCATCGACGAAGCCCTGTCGGTGGGGGATGCCTACTTCCAGCACAAAAGCTTCGATCGCATCCGTGAATTCCGTAAGCAAGGCACCACGCTGCTCATCGTCAGCCACGACAAGCAGGCGATCCAAAGCATTTGCGACCGTGCGATTTTGCTCAGCGCGGGCGAACTGGCGATGGAAGGCGAGCCCGAGGCTGTCATGGATTATTACAACGCCCTACTATCCGAGACCCACAACCAGTACATCCGGCAAGTTGTTTTACAAGATGGAAAAACACAAACCATTTCCGGCAATGGTGAAGCTGAGATTACAGCTATTGAGCTGCTTGACGAGGATGGCCGAGTCGTCGAGGTTGTTGACGTTGGGCAGATGCTGATCTTGAGGATTGAAGTGCGCGCCAACCGAAATCTTGCGCGATTGGTTCTAGGGTATGGAGTACGGGATCGACTGGGGCAGAACATGTTCGGAACGAATACCGATCTAACTGAACAACCCTTGTACGACGTGGGTGCGGGGGCCGCGATAACGTACTACATCAAATTCCCGGCAAATTTGGGAGTTGGGGCGTATTCTGTTCAGGTGGCCATCGTTGCAGATGGGTCACGCCTAGACAATAAATACGAATGGCGCGACCGAGCACTTATGTTTCACGTGGTTAATATGACCAAGCATGGTTTCGTCGGATGCCTTTGGATGGATCAAAGCATACGTATAGAAATGCCCTCGATGCACCAAAATGGCCAGACCATGCCTGTTAACCAAGCCGGCGCCAAGGAAGTGGGTTAAGGTCGGCTTATGCATTCCAATAAAGTATTGAGAAACGGTGTCGATAGCGGCAAAGCGGCCGTGGCGGCCATCGCCCAACTGCGCGCCAGCGCGGTCCGGCAGGCCGGTACGGGTGGCATGACCTCAGCTGCCATCGATACACGAAAGGAAAGTTGGATGAAGCGTTTACTTTCACGGGTACTCCGGCATCTACTCACGTTGATACGGCCTGCACTGTATAAGTATCGAGAGTATATTAATCGGCCGATCCTGGAGCAGCTGACACGGATCGTGTCGGAGCCGAGTTTTCAAAGTAAATGTCATGGGGATATACTTAATATCATAACTCAACTGCAGCAGCGGCTTGACCATATTGAGAATTATGCCTTGGCAGCTGCACGGCGCGTTGCGGTCAACTGCGGCAATGGACGAATACTGGTTAGGAGCTCTGTAGGCTACGTGTTTTGTAGTCCCACTGATGGTGCCATGCTCGCGTGCTTGCTTGACACCGGTGAACTAGAATCCGGCACCCGTCTTCTAATTGAGCGCCTGGTCCAGCCGGGTATGACATTTGTCGATGTCGGCGCCAATATCGGGCTACACACCCTGGCGGCGGCGCGCGCAATGCGCGGCATGGGCAGAGTCGTGGCATTCGAGCCCTATGGCCCCACACGGGCCCTACTCGCCGAGTCTGTTTTCATAAACGGGTTTGCAGGCGTTGTTGAAATTCATGAAGCGGCTGTTTCGTCGCAGCCCGGGATGCAAGCGTTGCATCTTGGAAAAACAAGCGGGTACCACTCACTTTATGCGCTCGAAGAAAGCAGCGCTGCTGGAGAGGTAACCAAAGTTCCAGTCGTAACGCTTGCGGATGTCATCCCGCGGGAAACCCGGATCGACTGCATCAAGATCGACGTCGAAGGCGCAGAGCTGGAAGTATTAAAGAGTGCGATGCCCTTCATCGAATCCAATCCCGATATCGCACTGATCGTTGAATTTGGGCCTTCGCATCTGACGCGTGTCGGCATTTCCGTTGGCGACTGGTTTGATCGATTTGCTGCAATGGACCTTGACTATCAAGCCATTGATCCCATCAAGGGCACATTGAGCCCTTTTGATCCGCGAACCTTTTCGCAGCTTGAATCGGCCAATCTTCTTGTTGCACGGCGTGGCTCCTCGGTCTGGGCAAAGGCATGCGAAGCGAAATAATCGTCATTGGCGACAGTGGCCATGCCAAGGTTTGCATCGAACTGTTGCGCGCCATGGGGCAGCGTATTGCCTATTGTGTTGGTGTCACCGATGCCGAGACCTGCCTTGGGATTCCTGTACTACGCGGCGACGAACATCTGGCGCGCCTGCGTGCCCAGGGTTATGACCAAGCCTTTGTAGCCGTCGGTGTCAATGCCACACGCCGACGCTTGGCGGCAATGGTGAAGAACCTTGGCTTTCGGCTCGTCAATGCCATCAGCCCGCAGGCGGTCGTGTCGCCCAGCGCCCACCTTGGGGAGGGCATAGCCGTCATGGCGGGAGCGGTTATCAATGCGGACACCGTGATCGGCAACTTGGTCATCGTCAATACGGGCGCCTGCATCGATCATGACTGTCACATTGGCGACGCTGCCCATATTGCCCCTACCTGCGGACTGGCTGGCAATGTGGCGGTTGGTGCCGAGAGTTTTCTCGGCATTGGCTGCAAGGTGATTCCGGGAGTAAGCATTGGCAGTGAGGTTGTTCTTGGTGCGGGTACGGTAGTCATCGACAATATTCCGGACAAGGTTCGGGCGGTCGGTGTACCGGCTAGAGTTATTTGAAGGGGATTTGATGAAACGTATTTCTGTTGCACAGCCGTGTTTGGCCGGCAATGAGCGCAAGTATGTGCTTGACTGCATTGACAGCAGTTGGATTTCGTCGGCCGGAAAATATATCGGGGCGTTCGAAGAAGCCTTTGCTCAATACTGCGGAACCAAGCATGCGGTCAGCGCCAACAACGGGACGACGGCATTGCATCTGGCCCTTGTGGCACTTGATCTTCAGCCGGGTGATGAAGTCATCATCCCCACGGTAACTTACATCGCGACCGCAAATGCTGTGCGTTACTGCGGCGCCACCCCTGTGCTGGCCGATGTTTTGCCGTACACGATGAACCTCGACCCGGCAGACATCGAGCACCGTATTACCCCGCGAACACGAGGTATCATCGCTGTGCACCTCTATGGCCATCCTGCTGATATGGATGCCATCAACGCAGTCGCCGAGCGACACGGCCTCTGGGTGCTTGAGGATGCAGCGGAAGCCCACGGCGCCGAGGTCAACGGAAAAAAGGTAGGCGCCTTGGGGCGGTGCGCCACATTCAGCTTCTTTGGTAACAAGATCGTTACCACCGGTGAAGGCGGCATGATCACCACCGATGATGATACCCTGGCCGCTCGATTGCGGCTTTTCCGTGGGCAGGGCATGGATCCCGTGCGCCGCTATTGGTTTCCAGTCATCGGATACAACTATCGGATGACCAACATTCAAGCAGCAATCGGCTTGGCGCAAATGGAGACGATCGATCAGGCGCTTTCAGAACGAGATCGCCTAGCGCGCTGGTATGACGAAGCACTTGCCCCGTTCGACACGCAGATTGTGCGCCCCCAATCCGAACCCTGGGCGCGTCAGGTGTTCTGGATGTACAACATTTTCCTCCGCGCGGGCAACGCGGTCCGCCGGGACGCCATCATAAGTCTTCTGGATGCTGCCGGCATTGAGACGCGGCCGGTTTTTTACCCCATGCACATCCTTCCTCCTTATGCACAGCCAGCTGTCTTCCCGGTTGCCGATCTCTGGGCACAGCGCGGCATCAACTTGCCGACGCATCAGGCCTTGACCCAAGCTGACGTACAGCGCATTGCAGACGCCCTAGGGCAGGCATTGGCTGCATGAAAATTGCCCTCTGCTCATCCTTTGTTCCCTTTGTCTATGGTGGGGCGCGCAACATCGTCGAGTGGCTGGAATCCACCCTCCTTGCCGAAGGGCATCAGGTGGAGCGAATTTACCTGCCCCATGTAGACACGCCGGAGCGCCTGTTCACGCAGATGGCCGCCTACCGCTGGCTCGATCTTGACGCTGCGGACCGGGTGATTTGCTTCCGCCCGCCGGCGCATGTGGTCCCTCATCCCAATAAGGTGCTTTGGTTCATTCACCACATCAGGGCTTTCTACGATCTCTGGGACACCCCATACCGAGGCTTCCCGGCCGACGCGCGTCACTGCAACATACGCGATGCCCTGCATGACGCCGATACCCGCGCCTTGCGAGAGGCAAGGCACGTCTTCACCAATTCTGCAGTGGTAAGCCAGCGGCTTCGGGACTACAACGGCGTGAACAGCGAAGTGCTGTATCCACCAATTTTTGCCCCGCAGCGTTTTCATTGTCGGGGGTTCAACGACGAAGTGGTGTATATCTGTCGCGTCGAGCACCACAAGCGTCAGCATTTGCTGGTGGAGGCCATGCGCTACACACAGACGCCGGTGCGTCTGCGCCTATGCGGAACAAGTTCTCGCTCGGATTACGTCAAGGAATTGTTTGCGCTCGTCAACCGATATGGGCTGGGAAAACGGGTAATCATCGAGCATGGCTGGATCAGCGAAGAGCAAAAGGTGGATTACTTGGCCGAGTGTCTGGCTGCAGCGTATCTTCCCCTCGATGAGGACTCATACGGCTACCCCAGCCTTGAGGCGAGCCATGCTGGAAAACCGATCCTCACCACCAGCGATGCAGGTGGCGTTCTGGAACTTGTGGAGCACGGCCGAAACGGGCTGGTCTGCAATCCGCGGCCGGAAGAACTTGCTGCTGCACTCGACCAGTTATATGAAGATCGCCACGCAACTGAACGCATGGGCAGGGCGGCCCGAGATCGCTTGGAAGAACTGGACATCAACTGGGCCAGGGTTCTGAACAGGCTGCTCGCATGAAAGTTCTAGTCGTCAACAATATGGCACCATTTTTATGGGGTGGCGCAGAGGAACTGGCTGCACACCTTCAGCGCAATCTTACTGAAGCCGGCCATCAGAGCGAGGTGCTGAGAATCCCGTTCCAGTGGGAGCCAGCCACGCGAATTCCATCCCAGATGCTGATGGTGCGTTCGCTCGAGCTTTGGAACGTCGATCGGGTAATCGCATTGAAGTTTCCGGCCTATCTGATCCGGCATCCTCACAAGACGCTCTGGCTATTACATCAATACCGTCAGGCATATGATCTTCTCGAGTCTGGTCAGAGCAATCTGCCGGAAAACGAAGTAGGCGCCACAATCCGCAATGCGATTGTGGCGGCCGATGGCGAAGCCTTCAAGGAGAGCCGACGAATTTTTGTCAACTCCGAGGTGACGCGGACGCGGCTGAAGAAATTCAATCGCTTTGACTCCGAAGTTTTGCTGCCGCCACTCAATGATCCTGAGTTGTTCACCGGCGGAGCTGGGCAGGGA
Organism: uncultured Pigmentiphaga sp.; assembly: GCF_937950555.1. Lineage (NCBI taxonomy): Bacteria > Pseudomonadati > Pseudomonadota > Betaproteobacteria > Burkholderiales > Alcaligenaceae > Pigmentiphaga > uncultured Pigmentiphaga sp. The sequence continues at coordinate 9,604 of NZ_CALFCW010000067.1, forward strand.
TATGTTTTTGCTGGCGGACGAATAAACGGCATGAAACGCCAGCATCTGCTTGTGGAGGCGATGGCAAAGGCGCCGCCATTGGCACGTCTGGTTGTTGCCGGCCCACCGGACACACCCGACGATGCTCGCCAGCTGGAACGGCTGGTGGAGCAGCACGGTCTCGGTGACCGGGTTAAGCTGGACCTGCGCTTCTTGCCACGGAGCGAATACGCGGCCTATCTGAATGCTGCGAATGCCGTAGCCTATTTGCCATACGATGAGGATTCTCTCGGCTATGTCGCCATGGAGGCCGCAACCGCTGGCAAGGCGTTGATTAGCGCCCATGACAGCGGCGGTGTGCTTGGGTTGGTGCGGCCAGGGGAAACCGGATGGGTGACGGAGCCTGATCCTGAGCCGCTCGCGCAGGCCATGGCCAGTGCTTGCACAGATCAAACGACGGCAGCACGGCTAGGCGCGGCCGCGCGAGAGCTTTGGCTACGAATGGGCATTACATGGCCACGGACGATAGAGAAGTTGCTGACATGAATCTGGTCATGTTCGCGCCATGCCCCAGGGCCTCTGCGATCGGTCGCATGGCTCATCTGGTTGTGAATGAACTTTGTGGCAACGGCCACACTGTCGTAGTGGTATGCACCGAGTCGGCTGAAAGCAGACATGGCGAGGTGCGGGATTTCGGCGCGCAGGCGATGCACTGGACAGATTCTGATGAGGTGCAAGCGGCCATAACAAGCGCTGATGCCGTCATTTATCAAATCGGCGACAATTTTCACTACCACGAAGGCAGTCTTTATTGGCTTGAACGACAGCGTGGCATCGTCTGCCTGCATGACTTTTTTCTGGGAAATCTTTTTTGGACCTGGGGGCAGTCTGATCGCAAGCGGGCATCGGCCGTGCTCCAGCAATGGTATGGCGATGAAATCGCACGGACCTATTTCGCGCACACGTCGTCCGCCAACTTCATCGCCGCTACCCATGAAAATGCGCCAATGACCGAATGGATCGCCAGCCAGGCGAGTGCAGTGATCGCGCACAGTGGCTGGGGGATGGGCCGTGTGCTGTCTGCCTGTCCCGGCCCGGTGCGCCTTGTGCCTTTGGCCTATGAGGTGGTGCCTGCAGTTGGCTCGCGGTTCGAAACGCCGATCTCTAGCGTCGGGCGTATGCAAGTGCTGACAGTGGGGCATGTGAATCCCAATAAGCGTGCGGAATGCGTGATCCGAGCCATCGGCGCCGACGAACGCTTACGGGAGGGAACGAGCTACACATTGGCCGGCGCGATACAGACTGACATGCGCCGAGGATTAGAAGAATTGGCCAACGCTTTGGGTGTGGATCTTCATGTTTGCGGCGAGGTCAGTGATCAGGAACTGCAACGGCTGCTGGCTGGCGCTGACGTTGTGTGCTGCTTGCGAAACCCGACGCTCGAGGCCGCATCGGCTTCCGCCATCGAGGCCATGCTTAGCGCTCGGCCGTTGATAGTAGAAAACGCCGGCTTCTTCGCCGAGTTGCCTGACGATTGTGTCCGGAAGATACGTCCTGACCATGAAGAGGCGGATTTGTGCAAGGAGTTGCTTGACCTCAAGGCCAATCCGATGACGCGCAAATCGCTGGGTATGCAAGCTCAAGCCTGGGCTCGTGAGACCTTTACGGCGAAAAATTATGCTCGGCAGCTGACGGACCTTGTGTCGTTGAGCCAGAGAAGTATGCTGGTGTCCGAGACAATGCAGGTTTTTGCGCGTCAACTCGCCCAATGGGCCGGGGCAGAATCAATGCTGACCTTGCCTGATACCTTGGGTCCCCTCCGGATTTTTGATGTCGGCGCAGTCCAAGATCAGAAGGCCTGATGTGCTGAGGGCCAGAGAAAAACTTTCATCCATGAATCTTGCCAGCCTGCTCGAACGGTTCTTTCTGCTGGCTTGTCTGCTGTTTATCAACATCGTTTACGGGGCCGTTCGATCAGTCATGCTCGGGCACCATGGTATCGTGGAGTGGCAGATCGGGTTTGCGCAATCCTTGGCGACCGGGGGAGTCTTCTCTTATCCGGTACACTCCGGCCATTGGCGTTCCGGGTTGATACAACGTTTTTTCATGAGGAGGAGGCGTTAATGAAAGCAGTACTTGTCACCGGCATCACCGGTCAAGACGGCGCGTACTTGGCGCAACTGCTGCTCGACAAGGGCTACACAGTTTACGGCACCTGCCGCCGCACCAGTTCCGTCAACTTCTGGCGCGTCGAGGAACTTGGCATCAAGGATCACCCCAAGCTGCATCTGCTTGAGTATGACCTGACGGATTTGGGATCAACGATTCGTCTGTTGCATAAGACCGAGGCAACCGAGGTTTACAACCTGGCGGCGCAGAGCTTCGTGGCGGTGTCGTTCGACCAGCCGATGACCACGGCGCAGATCACTGGCCTAGGAGCGTTGAACTTGCTGGAGGCGATACGTATCGTCAACCCGAAAATTCGTTTCTACCAGGCCAGCACGAGCGAGATGTTTGGCAAGGTGCAAGCGATTCCGCAGACGGAAGACACGCCTTTTTACCCTCGCAGCCCGTATGGGGTAGCCAAGCTTTACGCCCACTGGATGACGGTGAATTACCGCGAGAGTTTTGGCATATTCGGTTGCAGCGGCATCCTGTTCAACCATGAAAGCCCTCTGCGCGGCCTCGAGTTCGTTACTCGCAAGATCACGGACGGTGTGGCGAAGATCAAGCTGGGCAAGCTGGAGTGCCTGGAACTCGGCAACCTGGATGCCAAGCGGGACTGGGGCTTTGCCAAGGAGTATGTCGAAGGCATGTGGCACATGTTGCAGGCCGATGTGCCGGACACCTATGTGCTGGCGACGGGGCGCACCGAGACGGTGCGCGATTTCGTACGCATGGCCTTCAATGGCGCGGGCATTACGGTCGACTTCAAAGGCAGGGGCGAGAACGAAACCGCCGTGGATACGGCCACGGGTAAGACGGTGGTGCGCATCAACCCCAAGTTCTACCGCCCGGCCGAGGTGGATCTGCTGATCGGCAACCCTGCCAAAGCCAAGGCCAAGTTGGGTTGGGAGCCCAAGACCAGCCTCGAAGCACTCTGTCAGATGATGGTGGAGGCGGATCTCAAGCGCGTGGCGCGTGGGGTGTCTTTTTGAGTGTGCAACTTCCTGTTGCCTTGATGCTATCATTCGTGAGTGCAAATTGATTGCATGAGGTGATGTCATGTCGAACTTGAGTATTCGTGGCTTGGATCAAGCTGCGCTTGCAACCCTGAAGTCAATAGCAAGCCAGCAGGGCGCGAGCGTCAATGCACTGGTTTTGCGGCTGATCGATCAGGGACTAGGTAGGGTGCCGCACAAACCGGTAAGTCAGCGTTTTGATGATCTTGACGCGCTTGCGGGTGCATGAAGTGAGGCCGAGGCGGTTGAATTCGCAGCCAACACCGAGAGCTTCGACAAGGTTGAGTCGGATCTCTGGAAATAATCGATGCGACCGATCTTGCTGGATACCAATGCGTATGCCGGGTTTATGCGCGGCGAACAGGAAATTGTCGATGTCGTTGCGTATGCGGAAAAATTGCACCTGAATAGTGTGGTCTTAGGGGAGTTGCTGGGTGGGTTTGCGGCAGGCGGGCGTGAAGCGAAAAATCGCGCTGAATTGGCGCGCTTTCTCGAGTCGCCACGGGTGAGTGTTTTGCCGATTACGGCGAACACGGTTGACAGCTATGCACTTGTTTATGTTGGCCTGAGACGGAAAGGCCAGCCCATACCGGCCAATGATCTATGGATTGCCGCCAGTGCCCTGGAGCATGGGGTAGCCCTGTTGAGCCTTGATGCTCACTTTGGGCATGTCGACGGCTTGCGTCTTGGGCGCCGGCTGGAAGACTTCCTACCTTGAGATCATGTGCGATGCGTGTGTTGATTACGGGGCTTGAAGGGTTTACCGGTCGCTATCTGCGGGATGAACTGGTTGGGCACGGGCATGAGGTTGTCGGTCTGCAGGCTGATTTAACCGACGCGGCGGCTCTGGCTGCCGAGGTGAAGCGGGTGCAACCCGACTGTGTGGCCCATTTGGCGGGCATTGCCTTCGTGGGGCACGGCGAGGCCAACGATTTTTATCGCGTGAACTTGATGGGCACGCGCAACCTGCTGGCGGCCCTGGCCGATTGCGGCAAGCGGCCGGATTGCGTGCTGCTGGCGAGCAGTGCCAATGTGTATGGTAACGGCACGGCGGGTGTGCTGAGCGAAGATGCGCCGCTCAAGCCGGCTAACGATTACGCCGTGAGTAAAGCGGCCATGGAGCACATGGCGCGGTTGTGGCTGGACAGGCTGCCCATCGTGATCGTCCGGCCGTTCAATTACACCGGCGTTGGCCAAAGCGAGATGTTTCTTTTGCCCAAGATCGTGGCGCTTTTCAAGCGTCGGGCGGGGGTGATCGAACTGGGCAACCTGGATGTCTGGCGCGATTTTTCGGATGTGCGGGCCGTGGCCGAAGCCTACCGGCGCCTGCTGGAGGCAGGCCCGGCTGGCGAAACCGTGAACGTATGCTCGGGACGCACGCATTCCCTGCGGGAGGCGCTGGCCCTGTGCGAGCGCCTCACGGGGCACGTTATGGCTGTTCGGGTGAACCCAGCTTTCGTGCGGGCCAATGAGGTCCGGTCGCTGTGTGGTGACCCCTCCCGCTTGCGTGCATTGATCGGCGATTGGGATACCCCGCCACTCCAGGAGACCTTGGGCTGGATGCTGAGTGAGGCGGTACCTTGAAGGTGGTTTTGTCGGTGGATCCCGTCAAGTTTCCTTTGACAGGGATTGGCCGTTACACGTATGAGCTGGGCAAGGGCCTGCAGAGCGAGGCTCTGGAAAGCCTGAAATTTTTGCGTGGGTATCGTTTGAGCGATGAGTTGTCGCAGCCACGGGATGAAAACCCCATGGCCGGCACGCCTGCGTGGAAAAGGTTTGCCCAGCGAAATGGTTTGACTGTTGCCGCTTTTCGCCATCTGAGCCCTTGGCTGAAATCGCGCGCCTTGAAGGGCTTGGAGGACCATATATTTCATGGCCCCAACTATTACCTACCCCCGTTTGCCGGGCGCAGCGTCGTGACGATTCACGACTTGTCGCATTATGTGTGGGCGCAGTGGCACCCTCCGGAACGGGTGCGGTATATGCGAGCCGAGATGGAGCTTTCGCTCAAGCGGGCTAGCGTCATCATCACCGATACGGAATATACACGTCAGGAGGTGGCGAAATACTTTACCTGGCCCCTGGATAGGATATTTGCCGTACATTTGGCCAGCGGCCCAGAGTTTGCCCCACGGTCGCCCGATGAATTGGCTCCCGCATTACGCGCGATGAGGCTGGAGCCAGGGGGCTATTGCCTGTTTGCCGGTACGGTGGAGCCGAGGAAAAACCTATCGTCGCTGCTGCAAGCATATGGCCGGCTACCAAAGGCCACGCGAATGCGCTGGCCTTTGGTGGTTGCTGGATACCGAGGCTGGAATAGCGAGGATCTGCACCAAAGCCTTCAAGCCGCGCAAAGTCAGGGCTGGTTGAGGTATCTGGGGTTCGTGCCGCAACAAACCTTGCCTTTGCTGATGGCGGGGGCCCGGTTGTTTGTCTATCCGTCTCATTATGAAGGCTTTGGCTTGCCGGTGTTGGAGGCCATGGCGAGTGGTGTTCCGGTGGTGTGCTCGAACGCATCCAGTTTGCCCGAGGTGGCAGGCAGTGCAGCGGCGATGCATGATCCAGATGACGTGGATGGTTTGCTAAAGCTGCTGGAAATAGGCTTAGAGGATGAGGTGTGGCGCGCGCGCGCGTGCGCAGCGGGTTTAGATCGCGCCCGTCAGTTTTCCTGGAAGAAATGCACCCGCGAGACCCTGGCTGTGTACCGTGCCGTCTCTGAGGCTTGACCGGAATGAAGGTCTTGCACGTTTATCGAACCTACTTTCCCGATCCGCCCGGGGGGTTGCAGGAAGCCATACGGCAGATCTGCATCAGCACGCAGGCTCATGGGGTTGAGAACACGGTTTTCACGTTGTCGCCCAAACCATGGCCCCGGGTAGTTGATAGGCCGGAAGCGAAGGTGGTGCGTTGCCGTTCCTGGGTGGCGCCAGCATCCTGTGACTTGGGTGCGCTGGATGCGGTGCAGTCTTTTCGGCAATTGGCCGTGCAAGCCGATGTGATTCACTACCTGTTTCCATGGCCTTATGCAGACGTGCTGCGACTTTTTATACCAAAGAAGCCATCGGTGCTGACCTATATTTCAGACATCGTGCGCCAGCAGTGGTTGGGCATGGTTTATAGGCCATTGATGTGGCATACGCTTCGCAGCATGGATGCCATCGTTTCAAATGCGCCGGCTTATGCAGCAGGCAGCCCGGTGCTGTCTGATCCATCCATAAGAACACGGGTCCGGCAGATTCCCCTGGGCATAGATGAGTCGTCTTATGCCGTTGCGCCGGACGAAGCTGTGTTTGCAAAACTGGGTATTGAGTCCGCCGAGCCCTTTGTGCTTTTCATTGGCGTATTGCGTTATTACAAGGGGTTGCATGTGCTGCTCGATGGCTGTCGCCATGTGGCTGGCCGTGTTGTGGTGGCCGGTACAGGGCCAGAAGCATCTGCCTTGCAAAGCCAGGCTTCGTTGCTGGGTTTGAAGAATGTGGTGTTTGCTGGACAGGTGACAGACAGCGAAAAAATGGCCCTGCTGAAAGCATGCCGCTGTTTGGTGCTGCCTTCTCATCTGCGTTCAGAGGCTTATGGCATGGTGCTGGTCGAGGCCTCGATGTATAGCAAGCCCATGGTGAGCTGTGAAATAGGCACCGGAACATCCTTCGTCAACCTGCACGGTGAAACGGGGTTCGTGGTGCCGCCAGAATCGCCTGAGGCCCTTGCACACGCCATGAATGCCCTGCTGGGCGACGAAGCGCAGGCGGAAAAATTTGGCCGCGCCGCCAGGCGGCGGTATGAGGCGCTGTTTTCTGGCCCCGCAATGGGCAGGGCGTATGCGCAGCTCTACCAGGATGTATTGAATAAATGTCCATGAACGAGTCCTACCTGATTCGCGAGCGTTTCCCCAGGGTGAGCTTTGGTACCAGTGGCGTGCGCGCGTTGGTAGCCGATTTGAGCGCGGAAGCTGTTTTTGCCTATGTGTATGCGTTCATGCAGCAGATGCGTGTGGTTCACGCTGTTCGCGAGGGGACTGCGGTTGCCGTGGGTATGGATTTACGACC
>NZ_CALFCW010000068.1:0-58565 GCF_937950555.1 uncultured Pigmentiphaga sp.
GCTGCAGGGATTGCACGGTGCCTCGCAGGAATACCGCCAGAGCATCCGCTGGCACGTCAGACAGCGGCTCCAGCGTGGCCTGCAGGCGTGGCAGCATCCACTGCACGGCCGATGTCAGTGCCTGCGGTGGCGGTTCCACGCTGGCGGTCCCGGTCACGGTCAGGCTGCGGCCGATATGGGCGTCCTGGCCGAACTCGGCATTCAGCACCCACGGCAGGATGCGACGCAAATCCTGCGGTAACTCGCTATTGGTTGGCAGCGAACCTTCGCTCATCAGCGTTTCAAAATCCCGCAGCCAATGCAGTTGCGGCGGCAGGAAGTTGGCCAGGTAATGGCCCTGCCCCATTGCTGGCAGCCAGTGGTCCTCGAAGGCTTGCGGCAGTTGCGCCAGCGTCAGCGGTTCCCCGGCCTGCTGCGCTGCGGCAATGACCTGGGCCACCGCCGGGCGCAAGTTCAGGCGCCAGGTCCGGGCCGCCAGGAACCCCGCACGGTGCGCCGCGTCCTGCACCGAATCGGAAAACGCGATCAGCTTCTTGTCCGGGTTGAAACGTGAACCGAACAGTTGCGCCAGCATCACCGCCGCCAGGCTGGCCGCCTGCGAACCGACGATGGACAGCGTCTTGTGCCCGCCGCAGTACGGGCAGTCATGATGGGAACGGGTATAGCGGGCGCCGTTGCGCGTGCCTTCGCGCAGGTTGGCGGTCACATCGACATCCACCAGCGCGACCGGGTCTTCAGCGCAGTCGCAGTGCGTCTGCCCCACCGCATGCAGCGTACCGCAGCGCGGGCAGACCTTCTTGTGCTCGAATAGCTTCGGGTCTGCGCTTTCGCCATGGGGGAACAGAAAGCGGGTGCTGACATCCTCGGCGAAGAAGGCGCTGTAGAACTGCTGGATGTCCTGGTTGAATTGATTCGGGCTGGTCCTGGGCAAGGTGGTGCCCCAGCCGGTGGCGTGGCAGTCTCGGCAGTGGATCACCGGCAACCAGACCTGTGTCTGCTCGGCCTTGCCCAGATCGTCGTGATGGGTCAGTCGAGGCGGGTTGCCCAACGAAGCCACCATGCGGCGCAACTCGCGTAGCCAAAGCTCCACCTTGACTTGCAGGAAGAAGGTCACGTCCTGTTCGCCGCGCACCGCGTCGAGCGACACGCCACGAGGCTGGCGCGCATGCGCCACCAGCGCCAGCAGGCTGCCCAGCCACAGCAGTGGATAGCGCGCGTCGGCATGGGGTGGCAGGCGGCGCGCCAGTACCGCCAGCAGATCGTCCAGCGCCACGGCGCGTGGCCCTAGGCGCTCCATATCGCGCAACAGGTTCTGGAAGGCGAAGTGGCTTTTCAGCATCCCGCCCAAGCGACAGCGCCAGCCCGCATCGTTCACTTGCTCGGCGCTGCATGAGGTGCCGAACCACAGTGGCACCTGGGCCGCCAGCCAGGACGGCAAGTCGTCATGGCCTGCCGGATCCAACACCGACGCGGCGTCCGGCGGCGGAGACTGGGTGAACTCCACCACGGCATCCGCCAGATAGTCCGCCACCGGCTCGCGGTCTTCGGCGATCACGGCTTGGTCATCCAGCGTCTCGCCGAAGATCTGGCCGGCAAACGCCAGCAAATCCTGTTCGCCATCGCTGCCCAGCGTGGCCGAGGTGCCCACGCACACCAGTTGCCCCGGCGGCGTCTCCAGTCGGCCCTTGAGGCGGCGAATCAGGCAGGCCAGATCCGTACCCTGGGCACCGTCGAAGGTGTGCAACTCATCGACCACCAGATAGCGCAGCGTATCCGGTTGCTGCCGCGCCCACAGTGGCGCATCGGCGGCACGGATCAGCAGGAAATCCAGCATCTTGTAGTTGGTCAGCAGGATATCCGGCGGGTTTTCGCGCAGCGCGTTGCGGTCGGTGATGATCGAGAAGCCGCCATCGGCCAGTTGCTGCACGCGGGAGGATTCCTCGGCCGGGGCCTCGCCCACGTACAGGCCTGCGCGGATACCGGCCAGTGCGGGTGTGCGCAGGATCTCCTTGGCCAGGCGGCTGGCCTGATCCGAGGCCAGCGCGTTCATCGGGTACAGGATGATGGCCTTGATGCCCGACCGGCCCAGTTCCCGTTGTTCGCGGCAATGCTCCAGGATCGGATAGAGGAAGCACTCGGTCTTGCCCGAGCCGGTGCCGGTGGCCACCAGGGTCGATCGAGCCTGCTCTCCGGTCAGGCGTGCGAACGCCCGGCCCTGGTGGGCATGGGGGATGAAGCCCGGCGGCAGCCAGCCGAACGCGGGCAGGCCCCTATCGACCTGCTTACGGAATGGCAGCGGCAGGGTCAGGTACGGCCCCTTGAACACCCGTTCGCGGTCGGCCAGGAAGCGCTGGATCAGGCCATCAAAGCCCGGCGTGGCGGCCGGGAAGGCCGCGCGCAGAAAGTCGGCCACTCCTTGGGTGATTTGCTGGGAAACGATTAGGGGTTGCATATCAAAGATCCCCCGCTTTGGGCGTCACATAAGCCTGATGCGGGTGTTGGGCGCTTTCCGGGTAACGGAAACGCCGCTCGCCGTCGCGCACCATCGGAATCAGATGTTTGTTACGCAAATATTGCCGACTCTTGCCCAGAAAGGTTGCAAGCTGATCCACCGTCAGCGGCTTCCACTCGCACAGGCGGCAAATAGCGTCGCGCAGGGCGGCCTCCGTTGTACGTCCTTTCAGGGTTGCAAGAAAGGTTGCAAGCTCAGGCGGCAAGGTTGCAAGCTCAAGGTTGCAAGCTTCGTCGGTTTGGGTGGCATGCTCGGCTGAGCGGCTGTGCAGGGTGTCGGCGTGGGGCGGAACATCCAGCGGCAGTTCAGCCTGGTCGGGAGGGACGCTTGCCTGGCGCTCGGAAGCCGCCAGGGTGTAGTAGGTTCGGCTGCCCGCTCCCTGCTTCTCCAACAGTCCCCGGTCGCGCAGCCGGCGCAGGACCAAGCTGGCCGCCAGCGTATCCAGTCCGCAAAAATCCCGGCAGGCCGTGTTGTCCACCGCGCCTGTGGCGCGAACGTAGATCAACACCTTGGCTTCGTCGGCGCTGACTGCCGGGCCGGCGAAACCGCGCAGCCAGGCATGGTCGTCCTCGGTCAGCAGGTTGTGCAGGAACAGGGTGAGCCGGAACTCGTTGGCCTGCCGGTCGGAGTGAAATTCCGGCAAGGGCAAGCCCGCCTCGGCGGCCAGGCGGCGCATGGCGCGGATGCCGGTGCCCTTGGCTTCGGCCAGGTGCAGGTCGTGCAGCACGGCGGCAATGGCCGGGTTGCGCAGGCGCGAGCCCGGCGTACCCAACTGCGCGGGTTCCTTGAGCGAATAGCCGACGTTGCGGATTTCGATGCGGTTGCTGTAGCGGATGATCTGGGTCGGGCTGTGCACGGTGTAGCTGCGGTGCATGGCGGCATTGGCCAGCGCCTCGCGGATCACCTTGCGCGGCAGGATCGGCTCCTGCACGCTGTGTAATTGCCCTTCGGGCAGACGAAAGCCCTTGGGCAGCTCGTCGATGATGCTGGCCTCGGCCTGTGGCAGCGCCAGCAGCAGCGGCTTGCGGATGTCGATGGACTGGAAGCGGTTTTCAGGGTCTTCCACCCACTCGTTTCCCGGCACGCGGATGTAGTCGATGCGCACCATGGGCAACAATCGGCGCAGCGCCAAGGGTTTGCCGAACAGCACGATGCCGGCAAGCGTCGGCTGCAATCGACCGTCCACGCGGCGCAACGCGCCCAAGGCTTCGAGCAGATCCTCGTCGCCGTAATCCAGCACCTCAGCCTGGGGGTTGATGCGGGCACGTTCGCGCCGATAGGCGGCTACGGCTGCCGAGTCGAAGTCGTCCAACCGGGCATCGGGCAGGATGCTGGAATCCGGCCCGTGCAGCGGCTGGCTTTCACCGCGCAGCACCCACAGGTCTTCATCCACGCAATGCTGGTCGCTGGAACCGATGCGGCGGTAGGCCCCGCGCGGCAAACCGGTAGCCTTGAGATAGACCGGCTTCTGCGTGACATCGGCCTCGGGCACGTACACCACCAGCACCGTCTTGCCGTCCACGGTCTCGGTCTGCATCTCCGGCCGCAAGGCGACATTGAGCATGGACGCGCACTGGCTGGCCAGGTCGCGCTGCACCTTGTCAGGGTCGGGCAGGCCGGCGGCACGGTACACCGTATCGCCCTTGTCGTTGACGAACCAGTCCGCACCCAGCAGCAGATAGCCGCCCTCCAGCCCAGGCTCATTGGCGAAGGCGATGACCGTCTGCATCACGGACTTGCCCAGTTCGCTGGCACGCTTGGCCTCGATGCGGGTGGACTCATCGACCGAGTTGAGTTCCTCGAAGAGGCTGGCGGCGCTACGCATGCTTCTTTTTTCTCGCATAGGTATTACTCATCATCGCCAGCGCGAAGCGCCGCCAACAGATCCTTGGCTGAATCCGCGACTCGCCGGTCTGCCACATCCACCAGGGATTCCAAGCGGGCCTTTACCTGCTCGACATCCATGAACCTGGAAAGGGAAGATATCTTCAGGGGATACGAAACAACGCCATTCGTCGCTTGCCAGCTACGCATGCCCTGCAAAAGATTCAGGAACCCTGAATCACCCTCACATATCTCTTCAACCTTCTTCTTTATTTCATCAATGGAATCTGGCGAATACTGTTTCCACGAATAAAGAACGTGCGCCACTTTCGGCAGGTGCGGAAGATCTTTGGCAGCCAGCTCCCGGTAACGCTGCAATAGCTGTTGCGCCACGACATCAAGCTCATCACGGGAAAACGTCCGTTCGTTCTCTGGCTTGGCTTCACTGCCATAGATCCCGTGGCCAAATATCTCGCTACGGAAAAGTCCCGTCAGCCATCCGATGGCACGCCCGTCTCCGAAGAGTTGCCTCAGTAGGGCGTTGCGATCACTTTCAGACAGGCTCTCCCTCAACTTGCCCCACAAGCCTTCGAATACCTTGTCCGCATCTCGCCATATCCAGTATTCGCCCCAGTCTCCCCTGCCTGTTCTGAGAGCGGCAACGTCCATGCCCTCGGCAAGAGACGCCAAGATTCCCGGTATCGCCTCATCTGGAACATCGTTGATGGCATCGCCCTCCAAGCGATCCAGCAACGCTTGAACAGATGATTTCCCCTGGGGATTCAATGACGCAGCAAGTTCTGAGAACTGACGGACAGCAACTTCCGGGCAATCGCGGGCATTTTCGATGAATGCAGCGTATTCGCGGTCATGGATCGCACCTTGCGGTGCCGTCAGGGAAAAGTAGTAGCGGAAATGCTGAGGACTACCCAGCCGTTTTCCTCGTATCTGCGCACTCACGTCCTCGTGGCCATACAGGCTCAACATCATCTTGATGTTCTGCTGGTCAGCCTGCTGCTCGAAGTCGAATTCGATCCCGGGCAACTCCGCCAGGGCCAGCATTCTCGATTCACGGTTCGAGTCAATGCCAGGCAGGCCATCAAGGATCGAATTAAGCTGTTGAAGCTCGGCCTTCTTTCCTTCATCGCTGATTCTTGCTCCTGCATGTTTCGCGGCAAAGCCGATCAGGTATCCCTCGACCCATTCGTAGAGTCTTTCGGATTGCAGGCGGATCAGTTGCAGCCACACCATGTCTGGAACGTCGATGTTCTCCAGTACAGGCGTGGCATGGAAGCGCAATGCATTGACTGCCCTGACGACATGTCGTGGTGTCAGCAATGCCCGCCCCCCTTCGGTATCGATGACGTAAGCGAGCCGCTCCATCAAGGCCCGTGAATGCGTTCCGTCCCCTTCCAGCAAATCCGGATACAACAGTTGCAGGTCATGGCGGAACATGCGGCGCAGATCGAACGCTTCCGGGCGTGGCACCGAAAAGCTCACCTGGACGATCTTCTCAAGGAATTCTTCGCCCTTCTCGATATGCAAAGCCGTCGACAGGTTCTTGGCGATGATGTCCCGGGAGTAGCACAGCACGTAAATGACGCTCGGGAAGTCCACGACCGCTCGCACCAAGCGAAGGACTTCCACCACTTCATTCGGTTCCAGGCGGTCAAGATCGTCGATGAAGACCACGATCTTTCGCTCCAGCTTGCGAAGCTCTGTCTGTATCTGCGCCTTTTCCTTTTCGAGCGAGCTGTTGCCAAGCCACTCCTCGGCCATGCGCTTTCCCGCCTCCATGGCTACTCCTGCACCTGCCAGCCCAAACAGTTCGGCCAGTTTTCCGGCCTGCACCAGACGGGAAGAGAACCGGGTGAAGAGTCCTTTGAGCTTTCTTTTGCGAAGCGCTTGTGCAGAGTAACGGCTAGGCCAGATATGAGCACAAAGCTTTCTCCATCCACGAACCTGCACGTCCCTGGCATCGATGCGAAGCGCGGCCTTTGTAATCTCCGTGAAAAGCTCCTTGAGCAAGCCTTCGCGTGAGCTGATCAGCCAGGGAAGGAAGCGGACAATTTCCGGCGCACGCCCTGGTTTACGCAGCGCATCCGATACCAGGTTGATGAAGCTCGACTTGCCGGAACCCCACTCTCCCTCGATCCCAATCACGAAGCCGTCAGGCGACGCCATCTTGCGAATCGCTTCGGCGACATGACCGGCCGCCGGTCCAAAACCCAATCGATCTTCAGATGGCGCTTCGATGGGACGGTCACCGTGGAAGGATTGCTCGGCCGCTGTCATGGCGCCCTCCCACCTTCAAAGTGCATCCACGCCACGCGGTAATCCGCCTCTCGATCCGCCAGGGTGAACGGCGCGGTGTAGCGGATGATGCGGTCAATGGGGCCGCCGGGTTGGGTGGTGTCGGTGATGGGGCGTTCGATCACCGTGCCGTCGGGGACCTGGGGGTGCAGGGTGCCGTCGGGCATGCGCTTGGGCTGGAGGTCTTCCCAGCCGAGGCGGCGCGGCAGGCCGACGCCGACCAGGCCCTTGCTGGCGGTGAAGACGATACGGCCGTTGGCATCAAACCAGGTGTCGCGCTCGTACTGGCGCATGACGGGGAACTGCACGCGGTAGATGGTCAGCAGTTCGTCCAGCGTCAGGCCCAGGGCCTGGGCGGCGAGGACATCGATTTCCACCAAGGCCTGGCGGCGGGCGTAGTCGCTGCGCAGGGCGTTGTGGCGTTGCCAGTCGGGGGTGAGATTGGCGAAGAAGTCCTGCGGCAGGCGTGGATCGGCGCTGGCCCAACGATCGTGCCGGAATTCGGGCTGCCAGCAGGTTTGCCAGAGGTCGGCGTAGTGGGTGGTGAGGCAGTTGAGGGCAAGGGACCTTATTACCATTTGCGTGCTGTTTGCTGTCAACATTGGCAATTGCTGCGCGAGATCCCAGCGGAAATCACCTTTCCCCGTCGTTTTTATAAAGAAATCATACGGAATGGAGGCAAGTGCTGCTGCTGACAACGCCGCATTGCCACCTTGATCACGGGATACAAGAGAAAACGCAAGATTGATATGTGCCGTACCCTTTGGAATCAGGCATGGAATAAGGGTTCTTTCACCTGACTGGCTCAACATCCTGCGAGTAACAGTACGGTAATACGCCGTCACCGGCTTCGCCTCGCTTTCCCCTTCCTCCACCCAACTGACGCGCGGCACGCGGCGGGCGTATTCGTCGGGGCTGCACGCGGGGCGGTAGTTGCTGCGTGGCAGGTAGTCGTCGGGCAGGGTTTCGAGGTCGAGGGTGTCGTAATGACCCTTTTCGGTGCAGATGGCACGCGGAGTTTTGCTGAGCGGATTGCCGACGTAGAAGTGGGGGCCGGAGAGCACGAATTCTTCGGGGCGGTTGACGAAGCCGGTTTCGCGGCGGATGGTGCCGTCCGTCTGCGCGCCGGTTTCGTGCCACATTTCCAGCGTGAAGTAATCGTCCTTCAGATCGCCCAGACGGCGCGGGACGCGGGCGAATTTTTCCAGCACCGAAACCAGCTCTCGACTGTGCACGGCGGGCAGGCGCGCCTGCAAGGGCGGCGTGCCGGGGGCGTCGTAGAGTTTGGCAAAGGTGGCGAGTACGCCTTCATTCACTTCCACCGCGCGATTGCGGTGTCCGCTGAAGTCCCATCCCCCTCCATCGTGTTTGATGCCGGGTGTCGGCCCGGCGCCGCTATGCTCCAGGCTGGCCTTGATGGTCGACGGGTGAAACAGATTCGCCATCGTCCGGAACCGTGGCGTTGCCTGCTTCGGCCCGTAGATATTGATGCTGTATTTCACACGATGGCCAATCTCGAACAGCATCAACTGGTTCTGGAACTGGAAGTGGCTGCGCAACCGCGCATACATCGCCGCGCGTAACTCCCCGCCCTTCGGATCGTCATACGGCCCTTCCGGGTGCAGCAGCGCCTGCACGCCACTGCCCACGCGCCACACCAGCGGTAGGAAGCATTTGTACAGATTGCTCTGCTGCCCCTTGAGCAACGGATAGTTCTGCACCGCGTTGAGAAATTCGCCCATGCCCTCGGTGGCCACGCATTCGGCCAGGTAGTCGGCGCGGGCCTGGGGCAGGGCGGCGAACACGGCTTCACGCTGGTCGGCAGTCTGCTTGGCACTGAGCTTGCGGATGGCAAAGCGTGGGTCGAAGTCCGACAGCAGGCTTTGCTCGTTCCATTCCACCTTGATCCACGGCGGGTTGCCCAACACGACGTCGAAGCCGCCACGCGCCTTGAAGATGTCGGCGAATTCCAGCTCCCAGTGCAGGAAGCGTTGCCGTGCGGCCACCTGCCGGGCCACTTTCAGTTGCGGCAGGGTGGCGACCAGCGCCTCGATGTCCACATGGCCGTAGCGGTCGCGCTCGGGGCTGAAGTCCAGCGTGGACTGGGGCACGGTTTCCGGGAACAGGTCGCTGCCGCCCGCACTGGCAGCCAGGCTGGCATTGCCCAGCAACACGGTTTCCAGCACGAACCACCATTCCTCGCGGGTCGGCAGGTCGTCCGCCTTGTCCAGCGGCCAGAACCAGAGGGCGCACCAGAAATCCATGACCAGTTTCAGGCGGCGGTAGGGGCTGGCGTTTTTTTGCGCCTCGCTGAGCATTTCGCGCTGGAAGGTGGCGTCCTTCTGCGCGGTGGTGGTGGGCGCACGGTTGGCGTCGGTGCTGGGCCAGACGTGCAGCTCGTCGCTGGTGGCGCGGCGCACGCGGGCCAGTTCCTGGGCGTGCTGCTGCCACAGGGCTTCGGCGGCCTGGGCGATGGCTTGCACGCGGGTGATTTCGTCGCGTTCCAGCGGTGCGGTGAAGGCCTTGCGCCATTGCTTGAAGCGTTCGAAGGCAGCGGGCTCCAGGGCCTTGACCACCCTGTCGGTGACAGCGCCCATGCCATCGGCGGGCAGCAGGAAGTGGAAGATATCGGTGGCGGCAGGTGTTTCCGAAAGCGCGAGGGCACGCGGCACGGCGCAGCGCCAGTCGCGCTCGGGCATGTCCTTCTCGCCCCGGCCGGGCGACAGTTGCGCAGTGCTGAAGACATCGCGCCGCGCGCCAACCAGGGAATTGCCGGCCACCAGTTGCATGCCGAACCAGGGCACGTGGCCACCCTTGAAGATGGCGTTGAGCCAGAGCGAAACTTCGGCCAGTTCCACCGCCACGGGGTTGAGATCGACGCCAAACACGTTGGTATCGGCGATATACATCTTCACGCGCTGTTTTTCCGCCGCGTAGTCATCGTGCGGGATGCTCCGGCCCAGTTCCTTCTGCTTGGCCTGCAAGTAGGCTTCGGCCAACTGGCTGACGGCTTCGTTCAGGAAGGCCGCGCTGCCCATGGCGGGCTCGCAGACGGTCAGGCGCAGGATGTCGTCGGCGGATTTGCCGGGCAGGATTTCGCGCAGGGCGTGCTCCACCAGGCAGCGGGTGAGGATTTCCGGGGTGTAGTAGCTGGCGGACTTTTCGCGCTCGCGCCCAGCCAGCCGGTAGATGAAGCTGCCTTTCTTGTGCAGGCGCGGCTCGCCGCCGAACAGGCGTTCAGCGTCGCTGTACTGGCCGATGGCGCTGGCTGGCACGAAATAGGCGGCTTCCAGCGGGTCGAGTTCGGCATCCTTGCGCTTTTCGCGGGCGCTGGCGGGCGGGGTGTCGTCGTCCTCCGTGGCGTCGCTGTCATCGGGGAGCCCGCCTTCGTCATCTTCGGTGCGGCTAGCCTTTTGGGCCTTGGGGTCGCGGCGCACTTCATACAGGTCTTCTTCGGCGAAGAAGCCTCGGAAGGAGAGCAGCGCCTCGTACACGGCACCCAACTGGTTGATGCCAAGTGTGGCGTAGCTGATGCGGCCACGGCGGCTGTTTTTGGACGAACCGTTGCCGCTGCTGCCACGCGACAGGGACATCAGCTCGATGACGCGTTGCAGGACGTGGTTGCGCAGCTTGACGCTGTTCAGCAGCCGGGTGCGTTCCGGGTCGAACAGGTGGCCTTGCAGCGGGGCGATGGTGAAGCCACTGCCTTGCGCGATGTCACCCGGTGCCGGCTCAACGCCGGGGCCCAGTTCCTGCTGTCGGCTGCCCGCATCGCGGCGCGGGAAGCCCTGCCAGATCAGACTGAACAGTTGTTGCAGGCTGTCGTGGAAGTAGTAACCGTTGCGGGCTTCGTCGGTGGTGAGCGGGGTCTGTTCCAGTTCGCGCAGGTGTTCGACGCTGTAGCCCTTCAGATAGGCTTCGGCCTGGATCGGGGCGTAGCCCAGTTCAGGCCGGGCCTCGATGTAGAACAGGAACAGCAGCCGGTACATGTAGCGCAGGCTTTCGCGGCCGAGCTGGTCGGCCAGGTCGGTGTCGGTACGCTCAAAGAGCTTTTCCTTGCTGACTTCGCGCTTGTAGCGGATGGCCTCGTTGGCGATCCGTTCTATGCACTCGCGCAGGGCGTACTTGAGGTCGGTGGAGACCTCGAAGGCGTGCTTGTGGGAGCTGTCATCCAGGCTGTCGAGCAGGGCCGCGCCGCCTTCGGCGGGCAGCACGGATTGCTTGCCCAGTAGCGCCGCGAAGGCGCGCAGGCTGTGTTCGTCGCGCGGGCCGAACAGTTCCGGCAGATCGAAGCGCAGCAGGGCCTTGCGGCCCCATTTGCTGCGTTCGATCAGCAGCCATTGTTCGTGGTGAACCAGTAGCACCCAGCGGGGCGGGGTGTCGTCGGCGAACAGGCGGCGGGAAAGGGTTTCCTCCCAGTCCGCGTGGTGACGGCCGGCTTTGGCGCCGTTGCCGTCACGCGGGGGCAGTTGCAGCGGCGCGGTGTCTTCGTCGCCCGGCAGGGCCAGCGCGGCGGCGATGGCCAGCAACGGGTGGCCCTTGCCGTCGCGGTACAGGGCCAGCAAGGGCAATTCGCCTTCGCGGCCGGCGTCGGCCAGGGCCAGGGTGTGCGGCTGCAATGCGTAGCCGAGCGCGGCCAGCAGCGGCTGGGCCAGTTCGTGCAGCAGGCGCGCGCGCGCCTCGGGGCGTTTTTCACCCAGGAAGCGCTCGCGGTCGCGGAAATAGCCGTTGGCACCGCTGGCGCTGCGCAGGCGGGCAACGGGGCTGCCCGCGCCCTGTTCCTTCCACTGCTCGAACAGCGGCTTGAGATCCTTGACCAGGATGTCGTCCAGGTAGTGCTGGCTGTAGAACTCGTTGGCGTTGATGAGGCCGTTGATGGTGAAGCTCATTGGGCCGCTCCTTGCGCCATGTCCTGTGGTGCTGCGTCCTGTTGGGAAACCAGGGCGGCAACCACGGTGAACTGGGCGCGGTCGTCCAGTTGCAGCGTGTCGCGCACCCATTGCTGGTATTGGCCGAACAGGTCGGCGGTGGCGCTTTCGCGCTGCTGGCGCTGGGCGGCGCGGACCTGTTCGATGCCGCCCTGCGCCAGTTCCAGTTCCATCTGCGCGAGGTGCTTGTCGCGCAGGGTGGCCAGCTTGGTCAGTTCCTGGTCCAGGCGCTGGCGGCAGTCGGCATCGAATGCCTGCTTGATGGGGCGCAGGTAGGCTTCGGCGGCGCGGATGACGGCAGGCAGGGCTTGCTGCCAGAGGCGGCTGTCGGGGGCATGGCCATCGTTGGCCGGGGCCGGGTTCTGGCCGCCATCCAGCCCGGTTCGGTGCAGGGTATCGGGCAGGCTCAGCACGGTCTGCACCTGGCCCCGCGCATCGAGCTGCACGCCCAGCCATTCGGCCAGCATGGCCTGGCCGCGCCGGTTGGGCACCTGGGCCAGCACGAGGATGATGGCTTCACCCGCGTGCAGACCTTGCGGTACGCGCAGCAGCGGGGCGCGCTGACGGCCGAAGGCCGCCATCAGCTTGTAGTCCAGCCATTGGGCGATGGGGTGCAGCGGCCAAAGATAGTGCAGTTGTGGCCAGTCGCTGCCGTCGCGGGACTGGGCGATGGCGGCCTCGACCGTGCGCTTGTCGGCGCAGAGGGCGAACGTATTGTCGGTGGGCCACATTTCCGGGGCGAGGTCGCGCTCCAGAATCTGCGCCAGGTCGCGCCCCGGCTGGAAGCTGAGGGTACGGGTGGCGTCGTCGGCCTGTACGGCGGGTTGCTGCTCGGGCTGGTGCTGCCGCAGCCAGCGCAGGCCGTCGCGGGCGTAGTGGTAGTGACCGGCGAACAGGCTGGGCAACGTAGCGGTAGGGGATGGCGTGGTGGAAGGCACCGGGTTGCCCACCGGTGGCGTCACGCTGTTGGCGGCGTCGCCCCAGAGCAGTTCGAAGGGATCGACGTCGCCGCCTGCCAGTTGCCGGGCGAACGCTTCGGCGGTGGTGTTGTCTTCGATGGCCTTGGCCACTTCCAAAGTTTCGGCGTCTTCGTCGTACAGGCCCATGAAGGCAGAGGGGTCGCCAATGTTCTTCGCGGCCTGTTCGTCCTTTTCGATCAGGATTTCCAGGTAGCGCAGGTCGCCACGGACACGCTCGTTATGCGGCTGGGTGTAGAGGTAGCCGATCTTGGGCGCTTGCGTCTGGCCATAGCGGTCCACACGGCCGTTGCGCTGCTGGAACACCATCAGCGACCAGGGGATGTCGAAGTGGATCAGCCGGTGCGACTGGTAGTGCAGGTTCAGGCCTTCGGAGGCCACGTCGGAGGCGATGAGCAGGCGCAGCGGCGAATGGCCGCGGCCGAAATCCTCGACCGTCTGCTGGATGTCCTGATCGGGCAACTGGCCGTGCAGGATGGCGACGGCGTCCGCCTTCAGGCCCAGCGCGGCCGGCAGGTGTTGTTGCAGGAATTTCAGGGTTTCGATGCGCTCGGTGAAGAGCACCAGGCGGTCATCGGCGGCACGGCCGTCCCAGCGCCAGTGCGGGTCGTCCTTGAGCTGGGCGATGAGATATTGCAGCTTGCTGAACTGTGCAGGCTCGATCTGTTGCACGAGGGCTTGCAGGTCGCGCAGCGAAGCCAGGTCGGGATGCGTTGCATCGCGGGCCTCCAGGCGACGGATGCGCTCTTTAAGCGTTTGCAGGCAGGCGGCGGGCGAGGAGAACAGGGCTTTTTCCAGCACGGTGCGGAACAGCATGGCGCCGTCGCGCGCGCCGCCGCCATCGCTGGCGAGCTCGAGTTCGGCCAGGGCATCGAAGGCGAGGTTCTCGGCGGCGCTGGCCTGGGCGGCCAGCCTGAAGACCCGGCGCTCGGGGAAATCCTGCTTCATCTGTTCGCGCACGTCGCTCTTGAAGCGGCGGATGAACAGGTGCTCCACGTCGCTGCGGCTGTAGTCGGCCCCAGGCGGCAGCACAGTGGGGTCGAGCATGCGCACCAGGCTGGCGAAGCTTTCCTTCTTGCCGTTGTGCGGCGTGGCGGTGAGCAGGATGAGCGCGTCGGAGCGTTGGGCCAAAAGTTCGGCCAGACGGTTGCTCTGGGTGCGATTGCCCTTGTAGGAGACGTTGTGGGCCTCGTCGATGATGATGAGATCCCACCACGCGCTTTCCAGGTAGTGGCGGTATTCGCTGTCGCGCTTGAGCGTATCGACCGAGATGATGGTGCGGTCGTAGTAGCTGAAAGGGTTGTGGTTGGCTGGTATCTGGCGGCGGATGCGCTGGATGCCCGCCGAATCCAGGCGCGTCAGGGCGATGGTGAAGCGGTTCCAGAACTCCTGCTGGAACTGGCGCATCATGCTTTTGGTGGTCACCACGAGGATGCGCCGGGCACGGCCGCGGCGGATCAGCTCGGCGGTGAGGATGCCGGCTTCCAGCGTCTTGCCCAGGCCGACGGTATCGGCGATGAGCAGGCGCGGGCGAAGCTGCTGCAAAACCCGGTGGGCGGGGTCGAGCTGGAAGGGCAAGGTGTCCATCACGGCCTGCTGTCCCAGCACCAGCGCATCGCCCTGCACGGCGGACTGGCGCAGGCGGGCTTCGATCGCCAGCCGTGCGGCCATGAAGCCGGGAGAGTCGTCAAACACCAGTTCGGTCTGTGCCGGGTCGATCAGGGTGACGTCATCGAGCGCCGTCAGGAACAGGGCGTGGCGATTGCGCACGGTTTCCGACACACCGATGCAGGACAGTTGCCAGCCGCCCTGGGCACATTGATCGGCATGCTGGACGAGCCATTCTTCGTCGCGGATCAGGGCGCGGGAACCGGGGGCGGGAGGCTGGGAAAGGGGCATGAAATTTCTACGCTACGCTCGGGTGAATGGACGGGACACAGGGAAGCAAGTCAACGAACACCCCATCACGCTGACGATTCCGGCCGTCCATGCTGCGCAGGTACCTGCAACCCGTGCTTGCGGGCATATTCGATCACCAGCACCTCCACCATCGAGGCCACGGAGCGGTGTTCACGTTCCGCTGCGGCCCGCAACAGTTGCTTGATGTTTGGCGACGTTCGAATGGAGAGTGTTTCAACCTTCAAGCGCGTCATTGCAAGGCCTTTGGACAAGTCATATTTACTTGCAAATGTACTGCGCTTTGCACGGCACGAAAAGCACATGTATTAAACGCATGTGGATCGACGGTTTGACAACTTCTGTTACGAAAAGGCAAGGGCAATAAGCCGAAGGGGAATGGCGCCAAGGGTCAACGGCCCTATCCAGAAAAGGAAAAGGTTGCCTCGGCCCCGGACGGACTCACACCACCAAATTGGCCGACGGCGCCAGCCTGTCGATGTAGTCCGACCACGCCTGCAACATCTCCCGCCGCTGTTTGGCGTACTCGGCGCGGTTGTAGGCACCGCGCACGCCGCCGATGGTGTGGTTCAGCGCCTTTTCCACCACGTCCGAAGGCCAGCCCTGTTCGTGCAGCAATGTCGATGCCGTGCGCCGCAGGTCATGGATGGTGAAGGCGGGGATCTCCTGCCCCTGCAAAGACACCTTCAACGCCTGGTTCAGCGCATTGTTGGCGAAGGGCTTGGCCAGGGTGCCACGCCCCGGCAGCACCCAGACGCTGCTGCTGGCGAGCGGCTTGAGTTCCTCGAACAGCGTCTGCGCCTGCGTGGACAGGTAGACGATGTGCGGCTTGCCGGTCTTGGAGTTCTCGACCGGGATGTGCCATTCGCCTTCGTCCAGATGCACGTCCTTCCACTGCGCCAGCATCAGCTCGGACTTGCGCACCAGGGTAATCAGGATCAACTGGAAGGCGATCTTGAACTGGCGGCGGATGTTGGAGGTCTGCATGGCGCGCAGGAACTGCCGGATCTCGTCCGGTGTCAGCGCCCGGTCGCGGGCGGCGGCGCGGTAGACGTGGCGCATCGGCAAGGCCATGACCGGGTTGGCCTGGATCAGGCCGCAGGTCAGCGCGTAGTCGAACATGCGCTTGAGCAGGCCGCGCACCTGGCCCGCGGCGGCGTCGAAGCCTTGTTCCTTCTTGCGCCAGATGACGCTGCGCACGTCCTCGGCGGTAATGTCCCGGACCGGCTTGCTGCCGATGTGAGGCAGGATGTCCTTTTCCAGGTAGCGGCGAGGCATGGTCACGTCCTTGCGGTCGCGCGACTGGATGTCCTTGAAGAAGCGTTCGGCGAAGTCGGCCACCGTGGCGTCTTCTGCGCCGGCCATCTTGGCCTGCTGCTTCTTCTTTGCAGGCGATTCGCCCATCGCTACTTGCTGGGCCGCCTCATCCCGTTTCAGGCGAGCGTTCTTCAGCGTTAGCGCAGGGTACTTGCCCAGCGTCAGCTTCTCGTACTTGCCGTTCAGCCGGTAGCGGTAACGCCAGACGACGCCCCCGGTTGGGAAGACTTCCACATACAGCCCGCGGTCGTCGGTGACCGTATAGGTTTTGTCCCTGGGCTTGAGTGCCTTGAGCGCGGTGTCGGTCAGTGCCATCTCATCCTCCTATGTCCAAGCAGGGGGATGAGAGACAAAAACCCAGCCACTTGGAACCAAACTTGGACATAAAAGCGATTGCTTCGACTGTATCACCGAATCACTCAGAAGACAAAAATCCCTTTATTTATGCGGCCTACAGCCGCATCAGCAGACTTCAGTGGACGTCCATGGACCCCACCTCACTTCCCGATGCAGAACCGCGAGAAAATCACCCCGAGCAGGTCATCGCTGCTGAATTGGCCGGTGATTGACATGAGTGATTCGTGCGCCAATCGCAGCTCTTCCGCGAACAAGTCCAGGACGCGGTCGCTTTGCGCAGCGTGTTCGGCTGCGAGCTCGAGGTGGTTCGCCGTCGCCAGCAGCGCCTGGATGTGCCGCTCGCGCGCAAGATATGGGGATTCGGCCGAGGGGTTCCAGCCGGCGATGGCGAGCAGTTCGTGCTTGAGCGCGTCCAGGCCCTTGCCGGTCTTGGCAGACAGGTAGAGGCGCTTCGCTCCCTTGGCATGCGGCTGGTCGGCAGGGGCGCGGCCCTCTTCGATGAGATCCATCTTGTTGATGACTTCAAGCACCGGCGTGCGCGGCGGCAGCTTGGCGGTAATGGCCGCATCGAGTTCCGGGCTCGGGCGCGTCGCGTCGATCAAGTGCACGATCACGTCGGCCTTGGCGATTTCGTCCCACGTCCGTTCGATGCCGATGCGCTCCACCGTGTCTTCGGTCTCGCGCAAGCCTGCGGTGTCGACGATGTGCAGGGGAACGCCATCGATGTCGATTTGCTGCACCACCTTGTCCCGCGTGGTGCCTGCGATGGGGGTGACGATCGCGGCCTCGAAGCCCGCCAGCGCGTTAAGCAGGCTGGACTTGCCGACGTTGGGCTGGCCGGCGAGCACTACGTGCAGCCCTTCGCGCAGAATGGCGCCCTGCCGCGCGTGAGAGAGCAGCCGGGCAAGGTCAGCCTGGATCGAGGCCAGGGTTTCGCGCGCCTGGTACTTTTCCAGGAATTCGATCTCTTCTTCAGGGAAGTCCAGCGTCGCTTCGACCAGCATGCGCAGGTGCACGATGCGGTCGGCCAGCCCGTTGACTTCGGAGGAAAACGCTCCCGTCATCGAGGCGGCCGCGCTGCGGGCCGCGGCCTCGGAAGAGGCGTCGATCAGGTCGGCCACCGCTTCGGCCTGGGCCAGGTCCATCCGGTCGTTCAAGAAGGCCCGTTTGGTGAACTCGCCCGGTTCGGCCAGCCGCATTCCCATTTCGGCGCCCGCCTGCAAGCAGCGGGCGAGCAGCCGGCGCAGCACGACCGGTCCGCCGTGCCCCTGCAGCTCAAGCACATGTTCGCCGGTGTAGGAGTGCGGAGCGGGGAA
Organism: uncultured Pigmentiphaga sp.; assembly: GCF_937950555.1. Lineage (NCBI taxonomy): Bacteria > Pseudomonadati > Pseudomonadota > Betaproteobacteria > Burkholderiales > Alcaligenaceae > Pigmentiphaga > uncultured Pigmentiphaga sp. Next base: position 17,462 of record NZ_CALFCW010000068.1, read on the forward strand.
GGACAGCGCGATGCCTTTGTCAATGATGCTGCCGTCCGTGTCGAGGAATGGCAGGTAATGCGCATGGCGCGGCACGAGCGTGCGGCCGAGCACGGCCTGCATGAGCGCATCCAGCGGCACCGGTGCAGAAACGCGGACGACGCCGATGCCGCCGCGTCCGGCGGCCGTGGCGATGGCGGCGATGGGGTCCTGGTCGGAAATCATGGGGCGAATCGGAAAAAGCGCGGATGGGCGGCGTCTCACCGCACTGTAAAGCAAAAGGCCGTTCCGGTATTCCGAAACGGCCTCGAAACCGGCCCCCGCACGATGATCGATCGTTTCCCAAGGGCCGGGTCCAGCGGACGGCCGGAGCCAGGTCCGCGGGCGCCGGGACGTCAACGCGCCGGGCTCATTGGCTCGCTTGCCGGGTAATGACCCATTGCTGCGCGATCGACAAGATGTTGTTCACCACCCAGTACAGCACCAAGCCTGCGGGGAAGAAGAACATCATTCCGCCGAACACCAGGGGCATGATCATCATGACCTTGGCCTGGACCGGATCCGGCGGGGTCGGGTTGAGCTTCATCTGCAGGAACATGGTGGCCATCATCAGCGCCGGCAGGATGAACCACGGATCGGGCGAAGCCAAGTCCTGCACCCACAGGATCCACGGCGCGTTGCGCATTTCGACGCTGGCGAGCAGCACCCAGTACAGCGCGATGAACACGGGCACCTGCACGAGCATGGGCAGGCAGCCGCCGAGCGGATTGATTTTCTCGGAGCGGTACAGCTCCATCATCGCCATGTTGAGCTTCTGGCGATCGTCGCCGTACTTCTCTTTCAGCGCCTGCATGCGCGGGGCAACCTTCTTCATCCGCGCCATCGACCGGTAACCCGCGGCCGAAAGCGGGAAGAACACGAGCTTGATGAGGACGGTGAGCGCAACGATGGTCCAGCCCCAGTTGCCGAGCAGCTTATGCAGCCAGGTCATCAGCAGGAAGAGCGGCTTGGCGATGATGGTCAGCCAGCCGTAGTCGACCACCAGGTCCAGCCCTTCGGCCACGGCGGCCATGGCATCCTGGTCCTGCGGGCCGATCCACAGCTTGGCGTCCACCGTGCTGCCGGTTCCGGGCGAGAGGGTCCCGACCGGCTCGATGGCGCGCACGGCGTACAGGTTTGCCCCTACCTTGGACATGTCGTAGGTGCGCGCGACGCCCTGCGGCGGAACCCAGGCTACCGCGAAATAGTGCTGGATCATGCCGAGCCAGCCGTCGTTGGCCGACTTGACGTACGAAGCCTTGCCCTTTTCGATGTCGGAGAAGTTCACCTTCTCGAATTTGCCCTCGGACGTATAGATGGCTGGGCCCGTGAAGGTGCTGTAGAAACTGCTTTCGCCGGGGGGCTTGTTGCCGTCCCGGGTCAATTGGAAATAGAGCGAAGGCGAAACCGGGTCCGCGCTGACGTTTTCCAAGGTGTGGCGCACGTCGATGGCGTACTGCCCCTTGTGCAGGGTGAAGGTCTTGATGACCTTGACGCCCGCGCTTTCCGCTTCGAACGAAATTTCCAGCTTGTCGCCATTCAGCTCGCGCGCCGGCGTGGTGACGCGAAACGGCGTGCGATGGGTGGGATAGGAGGCGCCGGCCGGGGCGCCGACGACGCCGGTCTGGGCCAGGTAGACCCGTTGCGCGGAGTCGTCGAGCAAGACGATCGGACGCCCCTCGTCGTCATTGTCGGCGTGCTTGAGCAGTTCGGCCTTGACGATCTGGGCGCCCAGGGTGTCGAAGGTCAGGCGCAGCACGTCGGTCGTGACCACCACCTTTTCCGCAGCCGCCGCTTGTTGGGCCTGCGGAGCGCCGCCGGGCACCGTCTCGGCATTGGCGGCCGACGCGCCTGCCGGCGCCGGGGTGGGCACGCCCGCCTGGTCGGGTGCGTTCTGCGGGTCTTGCGTCGACGCCGCCGTGGTCGGCGCCGAGCCGAACATGGAGGGGTGACCGTTGTACTTTTGCCAGCTATCCCACAAGAAAAGCAGGGATAGCGAGAAGATCATCCAGAGGATGGTGCGTTGCATGTCCATGGACGGATAGTTCCAGTCGTCGCGGCAAAGTCCGCTAGTGTAGCCGAGGCTGCCTTGCGCGCGTTTTGCGGGGAGCGATTCGCGCCGGTTCGGGGAGCCGGGCCGGCCGCGTTCCGGAGGGGGCCTGCGGCCGGGCGAAGGGAAGATTACAGGTCATGATCGAGCTCTCCCGGCGCAGGTGGGTGGGCTCGGCCGCGCTGCCGGACTGACGGCACCGGGTCGAGGCCGCCCTGGGCATACGGATGGCAACGGCAGATGCGGCGCAAGCCGAGGTAGGTTCCGTAGACGGGGCCGTGGCGATCGATCGCTTCCATGGTGTAGGCCGAGCAAGTCGGCGTAAAGCGGCAGGACTGCCCCACCCAGGGACTCAGGAAAAACCGATAGAAACGGATGGGCCAAATCAGCAGCCGGCGCGGCAGGGTCGAGCCGACAGGCGGTGGATTGCCAGGGTTTTCCGTCACGATGGGCCTCTATGCGGGAATTCGTCCCGCCTGCGACCGCCCCGCCCTACGGCGAACCGGCTGACTTGCCGTGCGCGGGGGCGGGAGGAGAACCGTAAGTCTTGATCGCGCGGGCCAGGTGGCCGTCGATCTCTTGTCGGGCCTGGCGCTTGAGCGTCGTCAGCGAGCATTGCGGAATGCGGGCATGCAACCTCAAGACATAGTCGCCGGGCGGCAGTTCCGCACGCCGCAGCCGGAAAGCCTCGCGCGCCACGCGCTTTAGCGCGGCCCGGCTGACCGACAGCGGCGCGAAGCGTTTGCCGATGACCAGTCCCAGCCTGGGCTGGCTCGAAGGCGCCACGCTCAAAACAAAAAGCGCCCCTTTCGCAAGGCGGCGCCCTTTCAGCGCAGGGGCAAATTCGGCCGGACTGCGCAACCGCGCGGTGCCGGGAAACGACGCGCGCAGCTTCAACGGTATAACGCTACGTTGCCGGCTGTCCGCCGGCGCAACCAGCCGGCAACGACGGCCGGCGCGGCCGTCAGATGGCCAGGCGCTTGCGGCCCTTGGCGCGGCGGGCGTTGATGACGGCGCGGCCGCCACGGGTCTTCATGCGCACGCGAAAGCCGTGGGTGCGCTTGCGGCGGGTGACGGAAGGTTGATAGGTACGTTTCATGACGATTCCTGCTGAGTTCCGGTATGGGTGTGAAAGCCGCCCCGGAATCTTGCGCAATCCCGGCCTGCCCGAAAGCCCGGCGCAGCCGGCACCCGTCCTTCAAGAAAGGACTGCACGCGCATGCCAGGCATGTATCAGAGCGGAAAGACTGCCAACCCAGGGTCTTGAATCAGTCCGAATTTCATCCCGAAATTCGGAAAGCCCTCCATACTGGCAAATAAATTCAATATTGTCAATCAGTTAGCGCTGCCGCGGCGGAGGCGGAGCGGGTGGGCCTGTGGATAACTCGCCTTCGGAGGAGTAGAATGACAGGTTTCGGGGCCGTCCTATAGAACCACCTCCGCATCCCCTGTCCTGTGTGGATGCACCGGTCCTTTGTAGCGAGATTCATGGAAGATTTTTGGCAAAACTGCGCCCGGACGCTGGAGCAGGAACTCACTCCTCAGCAATACAGCGCCTGGATACGCCCCCTTGTACCGCTTGCCTTCGACGAAGCCGAGTCGGTGCTTCGGGTTGCGGCGCCCAATCGCTTCAAGCTGGACTGGGTGCGTAGCAATTTTTCCGGTCGGATCGAATCTCTCGCGGCGCAGTGGTTCCAACGTCCGGTGCAGGTCAAGTTCGAACTAGACTCCTCGCGCATGGCGATGCCGCTGCGCGCGCCCTCTTCTCCGGCAGCCGGCCCCAACGGAGGCAACGGGAACGGCACCCGTTCGCCTGGGCAGATCCCGCCCGGATTCCCCGGCAACCCCGTCGCAACGGTCCAGTCGGCCGCTGCGCGCGCCGCGCAGCGGGCCGCCGATGCGCCGCGCCCGGTGCCGCGCGTGACCAAGCCGGACACGACCGAGGCGACGAGCATCTATGAGCGATCCCGGCTCAACGCCGAGCTCACGTTCGACAATTTCGTCACCGGCAAGGCCAACCAGCTCGCCCGGGCGGCTGCCCTGCAGGTGGCCGAGAACCCCGGCACCTCCTACAACCCGTTGTTCCTATATGGCGGCGTGGGCTTGGGCAAGACCCACCTGATCCACGCCATCGGGAATTCCATGGTGGCGGAGAACGCCGGTGCCCGCGTGCGCTACATCCACGCGGAGCAATTCGTCTCGGACGTCGTCAAGTCCTACCAGCGCAAGGCCTTCGACGACTTCAAGCGTTACTACCACTCGCTCGATCTGCTGTTGATCGATGACATCCAATTCTTTTCCGGCAAGAACCGGACGCAGGAAGAGTTCTTCTACGCTTTCGAGGCACTGGTGGCGCTGCGCAAGCAGATCATCATCACCAGCGATACCTATCCGAAGGAGCTCTCCGGCATCGACGACCGGCTCATCTCCCGCTTCGACTCAGGCCTGACCTGCGCCATCGAGCCGCCCGAGCTGGAGATGCGGGTCGCGATTCTTCTGAAGAAGGCGGAAACGGAAGGCGTTCACCTGCCCGAGGAAGTGGCCTTCTTCATTGCCAAGCACCTGCGCAGCAACGTGCGCGAACTCGAAGGGGCGCTGCGCAAGGTTTTGGCCTATGCCAAGTTCCACGGCAAGCCCATTACCGTGGAGGTATGCAAGGACGCGCTTAAGGATCTGCTTTCGGTATCCAACGGCCAGATCACGGTGGAGAACATCCAGAAGACGGTCGCCGATTTCTACAAGATCAAAGTCGCCGACATGTATTCGAAGCGCCGGCCGGCCAACATCGCGCTGCCGAGGCAGATCGCCATGTACTTGGCCAAGGAGCTGACCCAGAAGAGCCTGCCGGAGATCGGGGAGCTCTTCGGCGGGCGGGATCACACCACGGTGCTGCACGCGGTGCGCAAGATCGCGGAATCACGTACCAAGCAGGCTGAGTTGAACCATGCACTGCATGTACTCGAACAAACTTTGAAGGGATAAACGACGACGATTCTCAGCCGGGACCTCTGTGCATGGGTGTGTGGATAAGCCCTGGGGCATTTCTGGACAACTTGGCCGCGCTTTTTTCGAACGAAAGTTGTTCAGGCTTATGCGATATGCTCCAGCGGTCTATCCCCACCCGGAAAAGCTGGACAAGTTCTTGATTTACAATGTTTTTTTGAAGGATTTCCAGTTGTACACAGGGTCCTATCAACTACCAACCCAAAGAAGGATTGGATATGCAATTGGTCAAAGCCTCACGCGACGCGTTGCTTAAGCCGCTCGCCACCGTTTCAGGCATCGTGGAGCGGCGGCACACCTTGCCTATCCTGGCCAACATCCTGTTGCGCAAGGAAGGCAGTCGCGTGTCGTTCGTGTCTACGGACATCGAGGTTCAGATCACCACCCATGCCGACTTCGGCGTGGGTGATGCGTCTGAATCCACTACGGTGGCAGCTCGCAAACTGCTCGACATCTTGCGCGCCCTTCCCGAAACGGGTGATGTAGCCCTGTCGTTGGCCAACAAGAAGCTGTCGGTCCAGTCCGGCAAGAGCCGGTTCGCGCTGCAGACCCTGGCGGCCGAAGAGTTTCCGACCGTGGCGCAGCCCGCGTCGTGGAATGCTTCGCTCACGATGGCGCAGAAGTCGTTCCGCCATCTGCTGAACATGGTGCACTTCGCGATGGCCCAGCAAGACATCCGCTACTACCTGAACGGAATGCTGCTCGTGCTGGACGGCAATAACGTGCGCTGCGTGGCCACGGACGGGCACCGGCTGGCCTATTGCGCCATCACGATCGATGGCAACGCTCCCAAGCAGGAAGTCATCGTTCCGCGCAAGACCGTGCTGGAGCTGCTTCGCCTGCTGGAGGACAGCGACGATCCCATCGAGATCTCCGTCGCGGCCAATCAGATCAAATTCGTATTCGGCGACGTGGAGTTGATCTCCAAGTTGGTCGAAGGCAAGTTCCCCGACTACCAGCGGGTCATTCCGCAGGGCTACAGCAAGCAGTTCCCGATAGCCCGCGAAGCGCTCCAGCGCAGCCTGCAACGTGCCGCCATCCTGACTACCGACAAGTTCAAGGGCGTCCGGATGCAGATGGCCGACCACGTGCTCAAGATATCTGCCAGCAACGCGGAACAGGAAGAAGCCCAGGAAGAACTCGAGATCGACTACGGTTTCGAACCGCTGGACATCGGGTTCAACGTCAGCTACCTGCTCGACGTGCTGGGCAACCTGAAGGCGGAAACCGTGCAGTGGAGCGTCGGCGACGCCAACTCATCGGCGTTGATCACCCTGCCAGACAACGCAGATTTCAAATACGTCGTGATGCCGATGCGGATTTAAGCCTCCACATGGGCCATGCCATGCTGGCAACGATGGGTCGCCGAGGCGGCTCATCGTGGGATTGCCGGCGTGGGCCATTGGCGGTGGCGGTTCGTTCTTTGATTAATCTTCCCTTGCCGGGTCGAGGTGCTGATTCGGGAAGGGCCTTGGTTTGTTTTATGACCTCGGATGACGCAGCGCGGTCGTACGCGCCTGCCAGCTGTCCTTCCCTTCGGGAAGGGCGCCGCAATCCATCCGGGGGTGGGCTTTCCTATGACCGAACAGAACACCGCGCCTGATACGGGCGAGATCGATACTAGCCTTGCCAACAATACGCTGGTCGATGCCTCCCGCTCCGAGGATTCGTACGGCGCCGACTCCATCAAGATGCTGAAGGGGCTCGAGGCCGTGCGCAAGCGGCCTGGGATGTACATCGGGGACACCTCCGATGGCACGGGGTTGCACCACATGGTGTTCGAAGTGGTCGACAACGCCATCGACGAGGCGCTGGCGGGCTATTGCGACGAGATCGTCGTCACGATACATACCGACAACTCGATCTCGGTCTCGGACAACGGCCGAGGCATTCCCACCGACATCCACAAAGACGACGAATTCCAGCGCAGCGCGGCGGAAATCGTCATGACCGAGCTGCACGCCGGCGGCAAGTTCGACCAGAACTCGTACAAGGTCTCGGGCGGACTGCACGGGGTGGGCGTGTCTTGCGTGAACGCGTTGTCGGAGTGGCTCAAGCTCAGCATCCGCCGCAACGGCCATCTCTACCAGATGGAATTCCGCCGCGGCCAGCGCGTCGAGCCTTTGAAGATCGTCGGCAAGACCGACAAGCGCGGTACCCGCGTGCAGTTCCTCGCCGATGCGGAAATCTTCTCCAACATCGAGTATCACTACGAGGTGTTGTCCAAGCGGCTGCGCGAGCTTTCGTTCCTGAACAATGGCGTGCGCATCAAGCTGGTGGACGAGCGCCAAGGCAAGGAAGAGGACTTCGCCTTCAGCGGCGGCGTCAAAGGCTTCGTCGAATACATCAACCGCTCCAAGACGGTACTGCATCCCAACGTGTTCGCCGTCTCTACCGAGTCTTCCGCCGGCGGCGTGCCCGTGGGCGTCGAAGTGGCAATGCAATGGAACGACAGCTACACCGAGAGCGTGCTGTGCTTCACCAACAACATCCCGCAGCGTGACGGCGGCACGCACCTGACCGGCCTGCGCGCGGCGATGACACGGGTGATCAACAAGTACATCGACGAGAACGAGCTGGCCAAGAAGGCCAAGGTGGAAACCACCGGCGACGACATGCGCGAAGGCCTGACCTGCGTGCTGTCGGTCAAGGTGCCCGAACCCAAGTTCAGCAGCCAGACCAAAGACAAGCTCGTCTCCAGCGAAGTGCGGCCCGCGGTGGAAGATGCCGTGGCGCGCAGCCTGGAAACCTGGCTGCTCGAGAACCCCGCGGATGCCAAGGCCTTGTGTGGCAAGATCGTGGAAGCCGCCCGCGCCCGCGAAGCGGCGCGCAAGGCCCGCGAGATGACTCGTCGCAAAGGCGTGTTGGAAGGCGCCGGCCTGCCCGGCAAGCTTGCCGACTGCCAGGAAAAGGATCCATCCAAGTCCGAGCTCTACATCGTGGAGGGGGATTCCGCCGGCGGATCGGCCAAGCAAGGCCGCGACCGCAAGTTCCAGGCCATCCTGCCGCTGCGCGGCAAGGTGCTGAACGTCGAGAAGGCCCGCTTCGACAAGCTCATCAGCAGCGAACAGATCACCACGCTGATCACAGCGCTGGGAACCAGCATCGGCCCCGACTTCAACATCGACAAGCTGCGCTATCACCGCATCATCATCATGACCGATGCAGACGTGGACGGCGCGCATATCCGCACGCTGCTGCTGACGCTGTTCTATCGCCAGATGCCGCAGCTCATCGAACGCGGCTACATCTATATCGCCCAGCCGCCCCTGTTCAAGGTCAAGGTGGGACGCGAAGAGCGCTACCTGAAGGACGAAGCCGAAGAAGCCGCGTTCATGCTGGACCTCGCGCTCAAGGACGCGAAGCTCTACCCGACGGCCGATGCCGAACCCATCACCGGGGAAGCACTCAAGGAGCTTGCCCGCCAGTACAACCTGGTCGACGCCGTCATCGATCGGCTCTCGCGCATCATGGACGTGGCGACGTTGTCGGCCATCGTGCAGGGCGTGGAAATCGATCTTTCCAGCGTGGACGCGGCCGAGCTGTCGCGCCAGCGCCTGCAGGCGGAATTGGAAGACCCGGCCATGCCGGGCGTCGTCCACACCAAAGTCGTGGTGGACGAGGAAACGCAGCAGCCCAAGCTGGAAATCCACCGCAACCACCACGGCAACATTCGCGTCACCGTCATCGACCAAGCCTTCCTCAACGGCCCGGATTACCGCGTGCTGCACAACGGCGCCAAGACCTTCCAAGGCCTGATCGGCAGCGGTGGGAAGGTCGAGCGTGGCGAAGGCGACAAGCTCAAGGAGCTGGCCGTCACGAATTTCCGCGAAGCGATCCAGTGGCTGCGTTCGGAGGCGGAGCGCTCGATTTCCAAGCAGCGCTACAAGGGCCTGGGCGAAATGAATCCCAGCCAGTTGTGGGAAACGACGATGGACCCCTCCGTGCGTCGCCTGCTGCGCGTCCAGATCGAAGACGCCATCTCGGCGGACGAAATCTTCACCACCCTCATGGGCGACCACGTCGAACCGCGGCGCGCTTTCATCGAAACGCATGCGTTGATGGCGGGGAATATCGACGTGTGAGATGTGCAGGGCGGGACTAGTTCATCGGGTACCCATTGGCTTTGGAAAAGGCTGCTTTACGAGCAGCCTTTTTCCTAGGAAAAATCTGAGCGTTAAGCGGTAGGCTCTCCTATCGACGAGCGTACCGAGAAGAGACGAACGTATTCGTATTACTCACTCATACAGCCTACGTTTGGATGGCGACAGTGAAACCCGGCTGAGAAGTACGCCAGCCAGGACGTAAGGCTACCGCTTCACTTCATGGCAGGAGTTGGCGATGCGAACCCTCATTCTTACGGCCGTCGGATTCGTGTTGGCGTGGGCGGCATTGCGCGCTGCTCCGGTTTCGTTCCGAACGGTAGTCGCTGTGCTGTTCACCTTGGCCTGGCTGGGTTTTTCCGCCTGGAATTTGAATACCGGCCTTTCCCACGGCTACACCCTTGCCGAAGAACTGCCCATCCACCTAGTCTTGTTCGGGGTCCCCGTCGCCGCCGCTTGGGTAATATGGTGGCACAGCCGCCGCGTCGCACCGGGGCCTTCTTCGCCCGATACCCAGTAGGTCATCGCGCGGGCTTCCCGCTTTCACTGTCGCTTCCCTTTTTACGGAAACCGTCATGCAACCAGCTACCGAAGTCGTTCGCTCCGCTTTTACGCCCAAGCAGGTCTTGCGCGCTTCCATCAACGTGGGCAATCCGATTCTTGCCAGTCGCGACGACCAGCGCGGTGCGCGCGGGGTGTCGGTGGACCTGGCGGGGGAGCTGGCCAGGCGGCTGGGCGTGGAGCTGGAGTTGGTGATCTTTCCCTCGGCCGGCGAGTCGGTCGAGGCCGTTGCCGCGGAAAAGGCAGACATCGGGTTTTTCGCCATCGACCCCAAGCGCGGTGAGCACATTGCGTTTACCGAACCCTATGTGGTGATCGAAGGCGCCTATCTCGTACGTGACGGTTCCCCCGTCGTCGAGCAGTCCGAGGTGGACCGGCCCGGTGTTCGCGTCACCGTGGGCAAAGGTAGCGCCTACGATCTATATCTGACGCGCAGCCTGCAACATGCGACCATCGAGCGGGCGCCGACTTCCCCCGCGGTGGTGGACGTGTTCTTGGAAAGCGGTGCGGACGTGGCTGCGGGCGTGCGCCAGCAGCTTGAGGCCGACGCGGCGCGGCATGGGGGGCTGCGCCTGCTGCCGGGCCATTTCATGCTGATCCGGCAGGCCATGGGGCTGCCGAAGTCTCGGGGGGAAGCGGCGCATGCTTATCTGGCCGCTTTCGTCGAAGAGATGAAGGCTTCGGGCTTCGTCGAGGAAGCGCTCGCGCGTCATGCCGTCACCGGCGTGACCGTTCCCAAGGCCGGCGCAGCGGGCTGAGTCGCGTCGCTCAGGCGCCGAGTTCGCGTCGCAACGTCGCTGCGACGCGTTCAAGAAAGGCCCGGGTGCTCACCCAGGGGTGGTCCGGGCTTACCAGGGTAGCCAGGTCGCGCGTCATGCATCCCGCTTCCACGGTGGCGATGCATGCACGTTCCAGCGCCGATGCAAAGGCGGCCAGGTCGGGCGTTTCATCGAGTTCGGCACGGCGCCGCAGCCCTCTCGTCCAAGCGAAGATCGAGGCGATCGGGTTGGTGGATGTTTCTCGCCCTGCCTGGTGTTCGCGATAGTGTCGCGTGACCGTGCCATGCGCCGCCTCGGCTTCGAAGGCGCCGCCGTCGGGCGTGACCAGCACCGAGGTCATGAGGCCGAGCGACCCGAAGCCTTGGGCGACGGTGTCGGATTGCACGTCGCCGTCGTAGTTCTTGCAAGCCCAGATGTATCCTCCTCGCCACTTGAGCGCGCTGGCCACCATGTCGTCGATCAGGCGGTGTTCGTAGGTGAGGCCGGCCTCGCGGTAGGCCTGGGCGAATTCGCGCTCGAACACGTCCTGGAAGATGGCGGAAAAGCGCCCATCGTAGGTCTTGATGATGGTGTGCTTCGTCGAGAGGTAAACCGGATACTGCCGCAGCAGTCCATAACGAAACACTGCCCTGGCGAACCCCGTAATGGAGGCGTCAAGGTTGTACATGGCCATGGCGATGCCCGAGCCGTCGACGCGGCACACTTCTCGTTCGATCGCCGCAGCGTCGCCGTCGGGGGCAAAGCGCAGCGTGAGCGTTCCGGGGCCGGGCAGTTCGATCTGCGTCGCATTGGAGTGGTCGCCGAACGCATGGCGGGCGATGACGATGGGCTGGTCCCAATGGGGGACGAGGCGGGGAATGTTGCGGCAACAAATGGGCTCGCGGAAAACCGTGCCGTTCAGGACGTTGCGGAACGTGGCATTCGGGCTGGGCAGCATGGCGGGCGAGCCGAATTCGTGCATCCGTGCCAGGTCGTGCGTGATGGTGGCGCACTTGACGGCCACGCCATGGCGCAACGTGGCGCGCGCGGCCTCCAGTGTCACTTGGTCGCCCGTTGCGTCCCGGTTCCGTATTCCCAGATCGAAGTACAGCAGCTCGCCTTCGACGTAAGGCAGGATCAGCGATTCCTTGATCCAGGCCCACATGACGCGGGCCATTTCGTCGCCGTCGATCTCGACGAGGGGCCGTTGAAGGGGGATCTTGCGCATGGGGGCGTGGTAAGCGATGGAAGAATGGGCGGTTGGCGGCGCGGTTGAACGTCAGCTGTCATAGCGCGGGAATCCACCCGGCTCGGCATCCAGCCAGCGCAATAGCGCATGCCATTCGAGCTCCCCGTATGGTCTGCGCGTGCCGGGTTGGTACAAATGGGCGGCGCGGGCGAGGACTTCGTCCGAGGGGATCTTGACGTGTTCGAGTCCGCCGCTCATGGCATCGACTTGGGCGCGGCAGGAGAGCTCGAGGTGGTACATGAGGTTGAAGGCCTGGGGGATGGACGGCGCGCATACCAATAGGCCGTGGTTGCGCAGGATCATGGCGTTGTGCGGGCCGAGATCCGCGACCAGGCGCGCTTGTTCGTCCAGATCGATCGCCGGGCCCTCGAACTCGTGGTAGGCGATGTGGCCGTAGAAGCGCGATGCCGTCTGGGTGATGGGAAGTAGCCCGCAATCCATGGCGGAAACCGCCATGCCGGCGCGCGTATGCGTGTGGATGATGCAATGCACGTCGGGGCGCGCGCGGTGGATGCATCCGTGGATGACATAGCCCGAACGGTTGATGCCGTAGGCCGTCTCGGGGCTGCGGTGGACGTTGCCGTCGTAATCGATTTCGACCAGGCTGGACGCCGTGATTTCCTTATACAGCAGGCCGTACAGGTTGATCAGCAGGCGCTCCTTCTTGCCGGGAATTTGCGCGGTGATGTGGTTGTATATCATGTCCGTCATGCCATACCGGTCCATCAGCCGGTAGCATGCGGCAAGGTCGACGCGCGTGCGCCATTCCGCTGCGTCAACCTGGTCTTTGAGAGACGGGAAATCGGTGGAGTAGTTCAGGCTCATGCAAGGGCTCCTACACCCGCCCGGTCGGCGAATGATGTTGTCTCGTGGCGCCTTCAAGGCGACTGGCGCGGCCATCTTAAGGCAGTACCATCTCGCATCGCCATCCAAAATACTTCATTCAGTTTTTAGAAAAATTCATGCTGAGACGCCATGAATCCTCAACTCCCGCCATTGAATCCGCTGCGCGTCTTTGAAAGCGCGGCGCGGCACTTGAGCTTCACGGAAGCGGCTGCGGAGCTGCACATCACGCCCGGCGCGGTCAGCCATCAGATCAAGGCTCTCGAAAGCTGGCTGGGATTCGCCTTGTTCGATCGAAGCGAGCGCCCGCCCAAGCTGACACGCGGCGGAGAAATGTATGCCAAAGGCCTGAGCGTCGCTTTCGAGCAAATCGTGCGCGCGACGCAGGAGCTGGTTTCGTCGGGGTCGGCGCAGGTCTTGACCGTGCGGGGCCACACCACTTTTTTCGTGCGCTGGCTGATTCCCTTGCTGCCTGCCTTCCAGCACGCCCATCCGAATATCAAGATTCGCCTTGCGTCGAGCGTGGACGCGGTGGACTTCCGCCGCGACACGGTAGACGTCGGCATTCTTTATGGCGACGGGCCGTGGGAGGGTTTGCGCAGCGATCTCTTGTTCAGCGACGAGCTGACCCCTGTGATGGCGCCGCAGCTGGCGGCGAGGCTGCCTTCCGGGCCGAGCACCGAGGCATTGTTGAAGCTCCCGCTGTTGCACTCGAACCGCCGTCCCCAACATTGGCCGGACTGGATCGCCGCGGTGGGGGCGGTTCGCAAGAACGCCAAGAACGATTTGTACTATGAGGATCTCAGCGTCATTTACCAGTGCGCCATCCAGGGGTTGGGCGTTGCCCTCGGGCAGCGCCGCTACGTCGCCAAGGATCTCGAACAGGGGATACTGGTGGCGCCTCATCCTTTCGTGTTGCGTCGTTCCCGCGGCTATCACCTGGTGTGTCCGCAGTCCCGCGCCGACGACCCCAAAATCAGCGCTTTCAGGGAGTGGCTGCTCAAATACGGCGTGGATAGTTCATTAGAAAATTTCAAGGTCGGGTGAAAAATACTGGTTTGTGCGGGCGGCGCGACCGACTCTAGGATTAGCGGCAAATCGCGGTCTCCCAAGCAGGGGCCGCCCGTATTCAAGGAGACACCATGCCGTATTCCACCCAGCCTCGCCGTGCCGGCCGGTTTTCGCCTTCCCGCTCGCGCAAAGGCGTCCAGCGTCTTCTGGTCGGTGCATTCTTCGCCTGTACGGCTTCTTTGGCGATCGCTTCCACGTACCCGGAACGTCCCATCCGGATGATGATCCCCTTCCCGCCGGGTGGCCCCAATGACGTGCTCGGCCGGCTGCTTGCCACCGAAATGGGCAACGATCTCGGCAAACCGGTGGTCATCGAGAACAAAGGCGGGGCCGGAGGCACCATAGGTGCGGACATGGTGGCCAAGTCTGCGCCGGATGGATACACCCTGATACTGGGCGGGACGGCATCGTTCGGGATCGCCCCCAGTCTCTATTCCAAGCTTCCCTATGATGCCGAGAAAGACTTCGATGCGGTTGGCATGGTCGGCACTTCTCCCTCTCTCCTGGTGGTCGGCGCCCGCCAGCCGTACCGCAGCGTGCAAGAACTGATCGCCCATGCCAAGGCTTCGCCGGGCAAGGTCAATTTCGCTTCGGCAGGCGTGGGTACGCCTACCCACCTCGCTGCGGAATTGTTCAAGAGCATGGCGGGGGTCGACATCGTGCACGTGCCCTACCGCGGCGGTGGCCCCGCCCTGAATGACCTGCTGGCTGGCCAGGTCGAGATGTACTTCTCCGGCATCGTGGCTGCCGTGCCGCTGGTCAAGCAGGGCGCCTTGCGTGCCCTGGCCATCACCAGTGAAACGCGAAGCGAGCAAATGCCCGACGTGCCCACCATGGCGGAGTCCGGCCTGCCTGGGTATGCCATTGAAAACTGGTTTGCGATATTTGCACCGGCGGGAACGCCCAAAGACGTGATCGACCGCTTGAATAAGAGCTTGACCAAGGTCGTGCAAATGCCGGCGGTCAAGCGCAAGATGCTGGAGCTCAACGTCGACCCGCGCACTTCTACGCCGGAAGAGCTGGCGACTTATCGCGCCAAGGAAATCAAGAAATGGGCCGCCCTGGTGAAGCAGGCGGGCATCACGCCGGAATAACCCGCACATGTGTCGCCCGCAGGTAAGCGCTTCCGGCGGGCGATCACCCCCTTCCCCAAGGTGGAGGTCCTGCGCAGCATCCGCCGCAGGCCAGCGGGCACGGCGCTTGCGAGAGCGAGGCTTTATTGCGGTTCACGGGGAACCCGCACCATGAAGCTTACTCTGCATGTGAATGGTCGCCCGCACGAACTCGACCTCGATGCGCGCACGACCTTGCTCGACTGCCTGCGCGAGACGCTGGGGCTGGCCGGCGCCAAGAAGGGCTGCGATCACGGCCAGTGCGGGGCCTGTACGGTTCACCTCGATGGCAGGCGCGTCAACGCCTGCCTCATCCTCGCGGCAACGCTGGACGGACGCCAAGTAACCACGGTCGAGGGCCTGGCCGAAAGCGGCACGTTGCACGCCGTGCAGGCGGCATTCCTGGAGCATGACGCCTATCAATGCGGCTATTGCACGCCGGGCCAGGTCATGTCGGCGGTCGCGTTGCTGAATGAGCCTTGCGGCACGTCCGACGCCGAGGTGAAAGAATGCATGAGTGGTAATCTCTGCCGTTGCGGCGCTTACCAGAACATCCTGGCGGCGGTACAGCAGGTCCGCCGCGCAGCATCCTGAAGGCGGCCGTCCATGGAAATGTTCCAATTGTGGCGGGCGGACGACGTCGCGGAGGCCGTGACATCCGCCGCGTACGGCGACAGGCAATTAGGTGCGCAGGTACGGTTCCTGGCAGGCGGCACGACGCTGGTGGATCTGATGAAGCTGGGCGTCGAACGCCCGGGCGTGGTGGTGGACATCGGCCATCTCCGGCTCGATAAGATCGAACCTACGCCGGCGGGCGGGGTGCGCATCGGCGCCATGGTGCGCAATGCCGACCTGGCGCAGCACGAAGTCATCCGCGAGCACTATTCGGTCTTATCCCAAGCCCTGCTTTCCGGCGCGTCACCGCAATTGAGGAACATGGCGACCACCGGCGGCAATCTGCTGCAGCGGACGCGCTGTGTGTACTTTCGCGATGCGGCCATGCCGTGCAACAAGCGGGCGCCCGGCTCTGGTTGCCCCGCCATGGGCGGCTACCACCGGAACTTGGCGGTGCTCGGCACGAGCGAGGCGTGCATCGCGAGCAATCCCTCTGATATGAACGTGGCGTTGATGGCGCTGGGCGCAACCATTGAAATCCAGGGAGTCGATGGCAGGCGCTCGGTGGATATCGACGACTTCTTTCTCCTGCCTGGCGATGCGCCCGAGCGCGAAACCGTATTGCGACCGGGCGAGCTCATTACCCATGTGACGCTGCCGCCCTGGCCGCCCGGAACCCGATCGCTGTATCTCAAGCTGCGGGACCGGGCGTCCTATGAGTTCGCGTTGGCGTCGGCCGCTGTGGTGGTCACGCTGGCGCAGGGCAGCATACAGAAGGCCCGCGTGGCTTTGGGTGGCGTCGGGACGCGACCATGGCGCACGAGTGCGGCCGACATGATGCTGACCGGCGCGCCGTCCGCGAAGGTATTCGAAGCCGCGGCTGCCGAATTGCTGCGCGACGCGCGGCCCCAGCGTGACAACGCCTTCAAGATCGAGTTGGCGCGCCGGAGCCTGGTGCATGCCTTGAAAACCGTTACGACAGGGGACTGATGCGTCATGTCGACGACACCTTCCCATACTCTTTCCCCGATCGGCGCCGGTTGGACACGCGTGGAGGGGCCCCTCAAGGTGGCAGGCCGTGCACGCTATGCCGCAGACCATCACTTCCCTGCGATGCTGTATGCCGTGCCCGTATGCGCGACGGTGGCCCGAGGCCGGATACGGCGCATCGAGACCCGCGTTGCGCAGGACATGCCCGGCGTCAGAAAGGTTTTTACGCGCGAGAACATCGGGCGTTTTTCCCGGATCGAGGAAAAAACGGCCAAGCTTGACGAGTACCGGCCGCCGCTCGACGACGACGTGATCCGCTATTACGGGCAATACGTCGCGCTGGTCGTCGCCGGGACGCTCGAGCAGGCTTGCGCCGCCGCGGCTGCCATCACGGTGGAGTATGAAGAAGAACCGCCCGACGTTTCCATGGAGCTTGCTCCCGAGGAAGCGCCGCAGGTGGAGTCCGAACGGGGTGACGCCCCCAGTGCCTTCGAGCGTGGCGAGGTGTGCATCGATCGCGTCTACACCACGCCGCCGGAAACGAACAATCCCCTGGAAATGCATGCCACGGTGGCCATGTACGACGAGGGCCAAGGCTTTACCTTGTACGAGAGCTCGCAGGCAGTGGTGAATCACCGTGTCGCCTTGGCTGCGATGCTAGGGGAGCCTCCCCACCGGGTGCGCGTCATCACCGAGCATGTCGGATCGGGTTTCGGCAGCAAGCTTTGGCCGTGGGGGCATTCGGCGCTTGCCGCCGCAGCGGCCCGAGACGTGCGGCAGCCGGTGAAGCTGGTGCTGAGCCGGCGCATGATGTTCCACAACGTCGGCCACCGCTCCAATACCCGGCAGCGGGTCCGGCTCTCGGCAACGGCCGACGGCAAGCTGACTTCGCTGCAGCACGACTATCTCTTCCATGTTGCGCGGGAGGAATACCACAAGGAAAATTGCGGCGAGGCATCCGCGTTTCTCTACAGTACCCCCAACCTGCGAGTGACCTACGGTTCGGCGAGGCGCGACATCGCCCCGACGACTTCCATGCGCGGACCGGGCGCCGTGCCGGGCCTGTACGCGATCGAATCCGCGATGGACGAACTCGCCGTCGCGCTTGGCATCGATCCCGTGGCGCTGCGGCTGCGCAACGAGCCGTCGCGCGACGAGGCCAGTAACCTGCCTTTTTCCTCCCGCCATCTCCGGGAATGCCTCGTGCAAGGTGCCGAGCGTTTTGGGTGGCCGCGGCGGGACCCCCGCATCGGCGCCATGCGGCGCGACGGCCTCGTGCTGGGCTGGGGCATGGCTTCCTGCTCCTGGATGGCGACGCGGTTGAAAGCCGAAGCGCAGGTGGACCTGCGGGCCGATGGGACGGTGCGCGTAGCCAGCGCCACGCAGGACATCGGCACCGGAACCTATACCGTCATGGCGCAAATGACGGCCCACGTACTCGGCGTGCCGGCCGGATGCATCGAGGTGCAATTGGGCGATACGACACTGCCGGCCGGGCCGACCTCGGGTGGCTCCATGGCCACGGGATCTCTTGTGCCCGCCGTCCTCGCCGCGGCGCGCGACGCGCTTGCGCGGCTCGCGCATTGTGCCGAGCGGCTCGGGTGGGTCGAGCCGGCGGAGGACGTCGATGCATGGTGCATGAGCGACGGCCGGCTGCACCGGGTAGGAGAACCACCGGCGGCAGGCGTGGCATTCGAACGGATTCTGCAGGCGGCCAAGCTGAACGTCCTCTCCGGACGGGGTAGCGCGAAGGCCAGTAGCAAGGACCCGGCGTACCAACGCCATTCGAATCATTCTTTCGGCGCCCATTTCGTGGAAGTGACATGGGAGCCGGCCATTGCCCGCCTGCGCGTGTCGCGGGTCGTGACCGCGATCGACGCCGGCCGCATCATCAATCCGCGTACAGGCCGCAACCAGGTAGAGGGTGCCATCGTGATGGGCGTAGGCATGGCGTTGCTGGAGGAGACTATCTATGACGAGCGCAGCGGCGCACCCATCAACAACAATCTTGCCGACTACATGGTCGCCACCCACGCAGATGCGCCCGAGATCGATGTGTGCTTCATCGAGCACCCCGATGTGGTGCTCAATGAACTCGGCGCCCGCGGCATAGGCGAGATTGGCCTGGCCGGAATCGCGGCGGCCATCGCTTCGGCCGTCTACCACGCCACCGGAGTGCGCGTGCGGGACCTGCCGGTGAAGATAGAAGACTTGCTGGGGTCAGGCTCGGCGCCGTGATCGGACCCGGCTCGGGGCGCACGGCTTGGACTTGGACTGCGGATACGGCCCGCCTTGGAAGAGCTCGATGATCGCGGTGCGCAGCCAAGTATTGCCAGGCTCTTGGTCGTGCCGTTTATGCCAATAGACCATGATGTCGTAGCCCGGCATGGGGACCGGCGGCGTGAAATGGCAGAGGCCCCAGCGCTGCGCTACCGAGAGAGCGAGGTTGCGCGGCATGATGGCGATGACGTCGGTGTTGGCGACCAGCTCTGCGATCGCGAGGAAGTGCGTGACGCGGGCCACTACTTGCTTGCTCATGCCGTTCGCGACCAGCATGCGCTCGATGAGGATGGAATGGTTGGTGCCCGCGACGTTGGGAACGACGTGGCGGGCCTGCTTGAATTCCGCCAGGCTGAGCGTACCGTTGGGGACCACTGACGGCCGCGCGACGCAGGCGTAGACGTCCGAGAACAAGACGCGGCTTCGCACACCGCCGATGTCCGGATTGATTGCCCCGAGGGCGAGGTCGATGCTCCCTGTTGAAAGCGCTTGGGCCAGCTCTTCCGGACTCGCGCTCGTGGCCACGGTCTCCACGCATAGATGCGGTGCATGGTGCTGCAAGTGGCGGATGAGCCGCGGCAGGAACGTGTGTTCCCCGATGTCGGTCATTGCCAGGCGGAATGTGCGCTGCGCCGTCTCGGGGACGAACGAACCCTTCTCTAGCGTTTGGGCGAGGATCTGTAGCGCTTGCGAGATCGGCCCCACCAGCTCATCCGCAAATGGCGTGGGCTCCACGCCCTTGGCGAGCCGGACGAAGAGGGGATCGCCGTACATGTCGCGCAGGCGGGCCAATGCGTGGCTCATGGCGGGTTGGCTCAAACCCAGCGCTTTTCCCGCTGCCGTGAGATTGCGCGTGCGATAGATCGCATCGAATAGGTCCAGCAGGTTGAGATCCAGCTTGCGCGAAAGCGGCTTGTCCATGGTCCAAATCATTCATTTCAAGAATGAATGAGATCAAATCATTTCATTTTACATATATCTAGCCCCCGCCTAAGATCGCTCCGCATGAGCGAACTGTGTGTGGAGCGAGACGATGACAGAGCCGACGAGTGCCGGCGGGGCCGGGTTCTCCGGCTACGTGCTGGACGACGCAAAGAATGGCCGTTTCCTCGTCGATCGCGGGATATACCGGGATCCGGCGTTGTTCGAAGCGGAAATGGAACGGATTTTCGAGAATGGCTGGGTCTACCTATGCCATGAAAGCGAGCTCGCCCGTCCCGGCGACTACGTGACCCGCCATATGGGGCGCCAGCCCGTCGTGGTCAATCGCCGCAAGGACGGGAGCATCGGCGCCTTCGCCAACGCCTGCGCCCACCGCGGGACAGTCGTGGCCCCGCTGCGCAAAGGTTCGGCCAAAAGCTTCACCTGTCGTTTTCACGGCTGGACCTACAACGAAACCGGGCGCTGCATCAAGATCAAGAACCAGGAGACCGGCGCCTATGCCAACAACGAGAACTTGCGCGACGCCTTCGGCCTGAAAGCGGTGCCCCGCGTAGAAAGTTACCGGGGCTTCGTATTCGGTAGCCTGCGCGGGGACGTGACGAGCCTGGACGAGCATCTCGGGCCAGCCAAGGTCTGGATTGACTTGATGGCGGATCAATCTCCCGAGGGCTTGGAAGTCCTCGAAGGCGACTCGACCTACATCATTCGTGGCAATTGGAAGATGGGCGGCGAGAACGGCGTCGACGGCTATCACGTCAGCACGGTCCACCGCGTTTTCGCCGCGACGATGGCGATGCGCGAGGAGGCGCTCGGCGGTACTGGCACCCAAAAGACTGAGGCCGGCCGTATCGTGGGCAGGGTCGAGTCTGGCACCGTGGATTTCGGCAACGGACACATTGGCATCTGGGCCAGGCGCGCTTCGCCGGAAGCCGCGCCCCTTTACGAAGCGCGCGAGCGCCTGCTGAGGGAGTTCGACGAACGCAAGGTCGATTGGATGATCGGGATGGGGCGCAACCTTTACCTCTTCCCCAACATGTTGCTGTTCGACCAGCCCTCCACCCAAATTCGCATCTTGCGGCCGCTCTCCCCTGACCGTACCGAGGTGCGCATCCAGTGCATCGCGCCGCGCGGAGAAAGCGCCCAAGCGCGCGCTGCGCGATTGCGCAAGTTCGTGGACTTCTACCTGCCGACCGGCATGGCGACCTCGGACGACATCGCCGCATTGGAGGATACGGCCATCGGTGGCGAAGCGAGGATCAGCCGCTGGAATGACTACGGCCGGGGCGAAATGGCGACGGTTCCGGGCAAGCAATGCAAGTCGCTGCTGGACATCGGCTGCGAGGCTGTTGCGGCGTCGGACAACTGGGACCACGAAGTGTTCTATCAGGGCTATTACCGGCATTGGTTGCGGATGATGAACGGGGAGCGGCGCTAATGGCTGTGGATACCGAGCTGTACATGCAGGTGAGCGCCCTGCTGGCCAAAGAAGCGCTCTATCTGGACGAGAAAAATTGGGACGCCTGGCTGGAGCTGTTCACGCCAGACGCGGAGTATTTCGTTCCCGCGTGGCTGTCCGAGGACGAGGTGACGACCGATCCGCGCACCCAATTGAGCCTGATGTACATGGAATCGCGCCTCGGGCTGGAGGAACGCGTTTTCCGCATCCGCAGCCGCGACTCGTTCGCCTCGCTGCCGTTGGACAGGACATCGCACCATACGAGCAATATCGTCGTCACGGGCAAGACGGACGGCGAGGTGCAGGTGAGCGCATCGTGGCTGGTGCATTGCGTTGGCCCGCGTGGCGACGCCACGAGGGCTGGCCGCTACTACTACACGTTGCGCAATGTAGCCGGGGAACTGAAGATCGCCCGCAAGCGGGTCGTGATGATCGACGAGAAAATCGAAGGCACCGTCGACGTCTATCACATATAGGTGACCTCCCATGCATTCCATTACGGCGATCTTCGAGGACGGACGGGCAGTCCGTTTCTCGGCCCGGCCCGGGGAGGTGGTATATCAATCGGCGTACCGTGCCTCCCTTCAGCTCGCCCATGATTGCCTCGAGGGCGCGTGCGGCGAGTGCAAGGCTTGGTGCACGGAAGGCGAGTTCGACCTGGACGATTACAGCGACGAGGCCTTGTCGGATGAGGAGCGCCGGCAGGGGCAGACGCTATTGTGCAAAATGGTACCCCGTTCGTCCTGCGTCATTGAGCTGCCCTACCCGTCTGGCTTCGCTGAGGCACGCGAGCCCGCTTCCATCCACGCCAGGCTCGCAGACATCGAAAGGGTGTCGTCCGCGGTGGTGCGCACGCGCCTCGAGGTTGCCGAACCGGTAGATTTCTTGCCCGGCCAATATGCCAACCTCTCCGTTCCGGGGGCGGGCGTATCGCGCGCCTACTCGTTCGCCAATCCGCCGGGAAGGCCGGCGCTCGAGTTCTATCACAAGCTGGTCCCGGGCGGCGCCATGAGCACGTACCTCCAGGATCGCGCCCGGGCGGGCGACGCGATCACGCTCAGTCCTCCCGCAGGTCATTTTTATCTGCGGGACAATGGCCGCCCCTTGTTGCTGGTGGCCGGCGGAACGGGGCTGGCGCCCTTCCTCGCCATGTTGCAGAGCCTGGCCGAAAACGCTCGTAGCGACCGCCCCATACGCCTATTGATAGGCGTCAACGCCGCAGCCGAGTTTTTCGCCGACGCGCAATTGGCAGAGCTGGCCGAGACGCTGCCGCTGCGCGTCGAGCGCATCGCGGTATCGAACGAAGCCTGGGCGGGCCCGACCGGCTATGTGACGCAATTGCTTCGCGACGACATGGTTGCCGATTCGCCGGACATTTATCTGTGCGGCCCTCCTGCCATGATCGAATCGTGCTCGGCATGGCTTGTCGAGCGAGGGGTAGATCGCAGGTCGATCCGGGCGGAGAAATTCCTTCCTTCTACTTGAACCGAGAGAAAGCCGGCGCAGTTTCGCCGGCCCGACCACAAAGTGACCGCAGTGTCACACACATATCGGGAGACACTTTATGAGCAAGCCAGTCCTGTCCGCCTGCATCCGACGCGTCGCCTATTTGCTCCTGGCCGTCGGCCTGTCGACGACGCACGCCGGCGCCCATGCGAAAGAAGAAGCGTGGCCGGCCAAGCCCATACGCATCGTGGTGGCTTTCGCGCCCGGCGGTCTGATCGACATCATCGCCAGGACCTTCCAGCCGCGCTTGTCCGAAATCCTGGGGCAGCCCGTGGTCATCGAGAACCGTCCGGCCGCGGGGGGAACGGTCGCCGAGGGCGCCGTGGCACGGTCGGAGCCAGATGGGTACACGTTGCTCATGACGGCCGACGGGGTGCCTGCCAATCCGCATTTGTATAAAGGGCTCTCGTACGACATGTTCCGCGACCTGCAGCCCATCAGCCAACTCGTGCGCATTCCGTTGGTCATGCTCGTCAACCCCAGCGTGCCAGTGAATTCTGTCAAGGAGCTGGTGGCGTATGCCGCGGCCGCGCCGGGCAAGTATTCCTATGCCAGCCCTGGCGCGGGAACGAGCAATCACCTGTTCTTCGAAGTCTTCAAGGACATGACGCAAATGGACATGGTCCATGCGCCCTACAAGGGGGGCAGCCCCGCCATGACGGACCTGGTGGGCGGCCACGTGCAGGCCTTGCTGATTTCCGCGACCCTGGCGGTTCCTCAGGCCCAAGGCGGAAAGGTACGCGCGCTCGCAGTCACCAGCCCGAAGCGGATGGATTCCCTTCCGGATGTACCGACCTTCGCGGAAGCCGGCTATCCAGAGTTCAATCCTCATCAATGGGCTGGCTTGTTCGCGCCGGCCGGCACGCCCTCGGCCATCGTCGCACGCGTCCACGAAGCATTCACCAAAGCGCTCGAGGCGCCGGAAGTGCGGACCAGGCTGAAAGAGTTGTCGGCAGAGCCGTTCATGACCTCGCCCGAGGAGTTCGCCAAGAACCTCCGGAAAGACTATGACATGCTGGGGGCCCTGATCGAGAGCAAAGGCATTACGCGCTAATCCGCCCTGGGCAGGCAGTACGCGGCCGTGTCGTAAGGAACTGTCACGACGGCGCGGCCGCGCAGCCCGGGTTCGGCATCGATCAGCGCCTGCAAACGCGCGTCGACCTCTGCCCGTTTTTCGGGCGGCAAGGCGGCGATGAAGCTGGTCGAACGCACGCGGTTGAAGATGACGTCCTCGGGCGATCCCGTGTGCGCGTTGGTGTAGTGCCGCTCGTCCATCGGCCCGAAGCCGGAATGAGGAAACGCCTTGCGCCAGGCGCCCGTGTAGTAGCGCGGGGCATCGCCTTCGAACTCGTTGACGATGCGGTCGATCTGGGCGACCCATGGAACGCGGGCGTCGCGCATGTTCCACACCAGTGCCAGCCGTCCCCCGGGCTTGAGCACGCGATGAATTTCGTTCAGGGCTTCGGCGTTGGCGAACCAGTGGAAGGCCTGGGCGCATACCACGGCATCCACCGAGGCATCGGGCAGGGGGATGGCTTCGGCAGTGCCCACCTTCGCTTCGACTCCGGGCAGCGCAGCCGCGAGCTTGTCCAGCATGGCTGCCACCGGTTCCACCGCAATGACGTGCGCGCCCGTGGCGACCAGGCGGGGAGTGAATTTGCCCGTGCCGGCGCCAAGGTCGAGGACGATCGTGCCCGGTTGCAGGCGTACCGTGTCGCGTAGCCAGGCGTCGATCTCGGGCGGGTAATCGGGGCGGCCGCGAACATAGGTGTCGGCCTCTCTTGCATAGCCGGTGGCAGCGGCATGATGAATGTCGGCACGGGTATCCATGTTTTCTCCGGAAAGGCGAGGCCTATGCCTCGGCCGGTTCCGGAACAGGATACAACGCGTGGGGAGCAAGGCACGCGGGGCCTCAGGCGCCGGCGGCTGTTGCCCCGCCCCGGTTGCTGCGCTTATCGCTTGGCTTGGGCCGGCGCGCTCGCCGCTGCCATTTCCCGCAACTTGGCCTTGGAAATCTTCCCTACGCCGATGCGGGGAAAGTCATCCACGAACACGACGTCGCGCGGCACTTTGTACTTCGCGAGCTCGCGCCGGCAGGTCTCGATGATCGTTTCGGCCAAGGCAGGGCCCGGCTTTGCATCGGCAGCCGCGCGGATGAACGCGACGGGCACTTCGCCGTAGGCGGAGTCCGGGCGCGCAACCACCGCCGCTTCGGCGACCCCCTCGACGGTGCGGACGACGCGTTCGATTTCTGCCGCCGATACGCCCTCGCCACCGACCTTGATGAGGTCTTTGGCGCGGTCTCCGAACTGGATGCAGCCGTCTTCGTGCAGCAGCACGCTGTCTCCGGTCTTGAAGTAGCCGTCGTCGTCGAAAGCGTCCCGGGTCGCCTCGGCATTGCCGAAATATTCCGCGAAGATCGTGACGCCGGGCACGCCCCGGATCAGAAGCAGGCCGCGCTCGCCGGGTTTGCAGTCGCGCCCGTGCTCATCAACGATGCGCACGCCGTAGCCGACGGAGGCGCGGCCGATGGCGCCGGGGCGTGGGGGCGACCAAGGATCGGTGACGATGCCTTGCGCGACCATTTCCGTCATGCCCCAGGCACCCATCATCCTCATCCCGAAGTAGGCTTCGTGCTCGGGCAGCCACAAGGCATTGCACCACTGGCGAAAATGGTGCCGGGGCGGGACCGGCATGCCGGCCAGGACGTTGGCGCTGAAGATGACATGCGAGCCGACCGTGCTGCGGTGTTCCAGGGCCACGGGCCAGTAGCGGCTGGCCGAGAAGCGCGGCTGCAGTACGATGCTGGCTCCCGCCCAGATTGCGGGGAATACGGACCACGACAAACCTACGACGTGGAACAGCGGCAGGAAAACATGGAAGATGTCGTCGCTGCGCAGCGACTGCTGCATGGCACCCAGCCGGGCAGCCCACAGCACATTGGCATGGGTCCAGAGCACCCCTTTCGGCCGGGAGGTCGTGCCGCTGGTGAACAACACGGACAGCGGCGCCGACGCGTCGGGCGCGCGCCGCGGCGCGGGCGAAGCGAACAGGCTCGCGTAACGTTCGTCGGCGTGCGGGGCGGTGCCGGCCTCGGGGGCTTGCCCGGCATCGTCGTCTGTCACGGCGACCCATTCCAGGCCGCGGCAATGGGTGCGGATCTTGTCTGCGAACCGGGGTTGGGTCACGGCGCCCCGGGCGCCGGTGAGTTCGGCGAAGTAGGCCAACTCCGGCCCGACGGCCATCGCGTTCGTGGGAACGCAGATCGCGCCGACGTACGCGCAGGCGAAGTACGTGAGCAGGAATTCCGGACAGTTCTCCAAATGCATCAGTATGCGGTCACCCGCGCGGATGCCGCGCGCCTGGAGCCCGCCCGCCAGGCGCGCGACCTGGTCGGCAAACTGCGCATAAGACCAGGTGCGCGATACGCCGGGCTCGGGGGCCCAGATGAGCAGCGGGTGATCGCCCCGTTCGGCGGCTTTTCTATCAAGCAGGGTCGGCAGGTCCTGTCCGGTGAACTGGAGCAAGGTGTCGGAGCGGATCATGGCTTGGGGTCCCACGATTGGTATTTGAGCCAGTGTTCGAGCATCCACAGGCGGTCCACGCCCCAGAAGGGCTCGCCGTCCACGATGAAGAACGGCACGCCAAAGACGCCGGCCGCGACGGCGCGGTCTACTTCTTCGCGCAGGAGCGTCTTGATCTCGGGCGATTCCATGCCTGCGCGCATCGCCTCGACGTCCAGGCCCAGGCGCGCGGCTTCGTCCAGGACGTCTTCTGTTGCAGAGATGTTTTCACCGCGCGCCCACAGGCGGGCGCACAGGCTGCGCGCAAAGGCGGCGGCTTGTGCCGCATCCCGCTGCTTGAGCCAGAGAAAGGCCCGCAGTGCGCGTATGGGCGAGACGTCGGGGTGGCGCGGCTCGCACATCGGCACGCCCAGCAGGCGCGCCAGGCGGTTCTTATCACGCCGCGAGTAGTCGCCTTTCAGGGGCGTGGCCGGCACCGGCTTCAGGCCCATTACCTGCAGGACGGTGACGCTCAACAGGACCGGACGCCACTCCACCCGCCGTCCGTAGCGCGCGGCCAGCGATTCGATCTGGGTCGACGCCAGATAGCCGTACGGCGAGATGGGGTCGAAATAGAAATCGATCGGCGACGGCTGCTCCATGGCTTACAGCTTGGGGATGCCCGCCGCCTTCACGATGTCGCCCCAACGCTTCAGTTCGCTTTGGATCAGCGCCGTAAATTCCGAGGCGGTGTTCGTTTCCGGGTCCAGGCCCATGCCGGCATACCGTTGGCGAACCTCCGGCAGCGCAATGACGCGATGCACTTCCCGCTCGAGCCGCTCGATGATGGCGGGCGGGGTTCCGGCCGGGGCAAGCAGGCCCTGCCAGAGCTGCATGTCCAGGCCTTTCAGCCCCAGGCTGGTAAAGGTCGGCACACCTGGGAAGGACGGATGCTCCTTGGGGGAGGTGATGGCGATGGGCTGGAGCTTGCCCGTCTTGATGCCGACGCCGATGGAAATGGAGTCCGAAATGGTGGCCAGCACGTCTCCGGCCACGGCGGCGTTCACGGCGTCGGTGCTTCCCTTGTAGTTAATCTCTTGGAACTTGGTGCCGGCCTGCAGGTTGATCTGTTCGCCGATGAGCCGGAACGGCGCCGCGGCAGACGAGTAATTCGCCTTGTCCGGATTCGCCTTGGCGTACTTGATCAAATCGGGAAGGTTCTGCGCCGGGCCGCTCTTGTTGACCGCCATCAATACGGGAAGGGAGGCGACCAGCGAAATGGGTGCGAAATCCTTTGCGGAGTCGTACTTCACCTCCTTGTAGAGCGCCGGGTTGATCGCCAGGGATCCGCTCGCGCCGAGCAGGATCGTGTAACCGTCAGGCTCGGCCCGGGCGACGTATTCGGTCGCGATCATCGAGGCGGCGCCGGGCCGGTTCTCGACGATGACCTGTACCCCCAACCCCTCGGACATTTTTTGCGCGATGACCCGGGCGAGGATGTCGCTGCCGCCGCCCGCGGTGTAACCCACCACCAAGCGGATCGGGCGAGTGGGATAGTCAGCGGAATGGGCGGGGAAGTGAGCAATTCCCGCGAGCACTGCAACGCTCGCCAACACGCGTAAGCTAAGCATGATGTCTCCTGGATCGTTGGCCATGCATGCCGGATCGATGACAGCCGGCGGGACCGCTGCTCTCATGACAGCGTATCGTTAAATATAAGGTAGCCTTATAAAGACGGGAAACCCCGGGGGAACCCTAGCGGGGCATGATCAGGCCCAATGTCCGGGTTTGATTGGATCCATTTGTAGGGTGTGTGGATCCACTTCAGCGAGAAGCCGTCTGGCTTCATCGTCTCGTTTCCCGCCGTTTTTTTCCTTCCCTCCTTTCTTCCCGAGGAGTTCGTTGGCCCGCATCGGCCGGTACCTTTGCGTGGCATCGCCACGGCTTGGGCCATGGGTGATTATGTAGCCGAAAGCGTAAGAAATTCCGTGCTGATATTCAGAATTTCCGTGTTGATGTTATTAAATTCTGATATTAGACTCTTCCATAGTGATAATTTGCTCTCCCCGCGGTATCCCCTCTCCCCTTCTGCCCCTGGAGGATGCAGCTATGCAGCGACGCACGGTTATTGTCACTATGTCCCTGTCGGTCCTGGCCGTCATGGCCGGCTTTTCGGCCCACGCCCAGAAGTATCCGGACAAGCCCCTGAAGATCATCGTGCCGTTCGGGCCCGGATCGACAGCCGATATCCTGGCCCGGAACATCGGGACCTTGATGGGTGAGCGGCTTGGCCAGACGGTGGTCATCGAGAACAAGCCTGGTGCAGGGGGGACTTTGGGAGGGGCCGAGGCGGCCCGTGCAGCGCCGGACGGCTATACGCTGGTGCTCGGAACGGTCGCGAGCCATGGCGTGGGCACGCTCCTCATGCCGAACGTTTCGTACGATCCGGTCAAGGACTTCCAGCCCATCACCATGTTGGCCGATGCTCCCGGGCTGCTTGTCGTCAACAAATCGGTACCGGCCAACAACCTCGCAGAGTTCATCGAATACGCAAGGAAACACCCGGGAATGAGTTTCTCGTCGGCAGGCAATGCGACCACGACGCACCTGGCCGGGTTGGCACTGGCGCAGAAAGCCGGCATCCAGCTGCAACACGTTTCCTACGGTGCCATGGGTCAGGCGCTTACCGACGTCGTGTCGGGACAGGTGCCGGCCATGATGTACCAGATTCCCTCCCTCAAGCCACACATCGACAGTGGCGAACTCAAGGCCATCGGTGTCACGTCCGCCAAGCGCGTCGGTGCCCTGCCCGGAGTGCCCGCCATCGCGGAAACGTATCCAGGATTCGAGTTCACGGCCTGGTTTGGATTGATGGCTCCTGCCAGAACTCCGATGCCCATCATCAATCGCCTGAATGACGTAGTGCAGCAGGCGATGAAGACCCCGCAGATCGAGAAACTGTTTTCGCTGCAGGGCCTGGAGCCCAGTGGCATGGGTCCCGATGAATTCAAGTCCCTAATGACGCGTGACCTGCCCAGGTGGCGTGACATCATCCAGACGACCGGTGTGAAATAGACTTCTTGGCGAACAGCATTGAAACCCTATTCTTTCGATTACGTCGCTCCTTCTTCGCTTGAAGATGCGTTGCGCCTGCTCGATGCGCATGGTGGCGACGCAAAAATCATCGCCGGCGGCCAGAGCCTGATTCCCATCATGAACCTGCGCCTGGCCGCGCCCTCGGTGCTGATTGATATCGCCGGCATCGCATCGTTGCGCGGGATCGAGCGACTTGCCGATGGGTCGATATCGGCCGGCGCCGTGACTCCTCATCGACATTTCGAACGCAGTTCGCTCATCGCGGAATCGTTGCCCATCGTTCACGCTGCCATGCCATGGGTGGCCCATGCGCAGATCCGCAACCGTGGCACGTTGGGCGGAAGCCTGTGCCATGCGGATCCTGCGGCGGAATGGCCGGCGCTCTGCCTGGCCTGCGAAGCCGAGATGACACTTGTCAGTTCGCGCGGCGAGCGGGTGGTGCCGGCAGAGGATTTCTCGCTGGGGGTGTACGAGACAGCAACCGCGCCGGATGAGATCCTCACGAGCGTAAGGTTTGCGGCGTGGCCGTCTAATCGCAGGTGGGGCTTCCAGGAAGTGTCGCGGCGTCGGGGCGATTTCGCGATCATAGGCATCGCCTGCCTGATCGACGTGGATGCCGCCGGGGTTTGCCAGTGGGCGCGTCTGGTGGTGTTCGGCGCAGGTGAGCGTCCGTTGCTGTTGACCCGGGCCGCCCAATCCCTGGTTGGCAACATCGTGAACGGAGCGGCCATACAGGCCGCTTCCGAAACGGCACGGGCAGAAGTCGAGCCGCGCGACGATCTGCATGCGTCGGCCGAATACCGGCGCGAGTTGATCGAAGTGCTGACGCGGCGCGCACTGATGCAGGCCATGTCGATTGGGGCATTGGAGCAGGAGGGCAAGCTGGCATGAACAATATTTCCATCGCATGCACTGTCAACGGACAGCCGGTAAAGGCCGAAGTTGAACCGCGCCTCAGCCTGGCGGATTTCCTGCGCGAGCATCTCGACCTGACGGGCACTCACCTGGGATGTGAGCACGGCGTGTGTGGCGCGTGTACGATCCTGGTGGACGGTGCCTCGGTGCGCTCGTGCCTCATGTTCGCGGTGCAGGCCAATGGCCGGGAGGTCGTCACGATCGAGGGGATCGCCGGTGACGGACCGATGACGCGTTTGCAGTGCGCCTTCCGGGAGCACCATGCACTGCAGTGCGGCTTCTGTACTCCGGGAATGATCACGACGTTGAAGGCCTTCCTGGACGAGAACCCGAATCCAAGCGCTGACGACGTGCGGGATGCGATATCCGGCAACGTGTGCCGTTGCACCGGATACGTGCCCATCGTCAACGCCGTGCTCGATGCAGCCCGGGAGGGAACGTCATGAATGGTGGGATGCACACCATGGCCTCCCGGCAGGAACGAGCTACCAACGGTCAGGCTGCCTTTGTCGGGCAGCCGCTGACCCGGACCGAGGACGAGCGCTTCCTCCGTGGAAAGGGAGTCTACGTCGATGATGTGAAGCGGCCGGGTATGGTGCATGCGGTGGTCATCCGCAGCCCGATGGCTCATGCGCGGATCACCGGCATTGATGCCAGTGCGGCGCTCGAAGCGCCGGGCGTACTCGCCGTCTACACATTCAAGGATATCGCTGATCGTTCCACGGCCATTCCGATTCGGTTGGCACCGCTGCCGGGCTTCGAACGCTATCTGCAATCGGCGTTGGCGAATGATCGCGTGCGCTATGTTGGTGAACCGGTGGCGGTCGTGGTCGCGGAAAATCGTTACCTCGCGGAAGACGCGTGCGAACTGGTCGTGATCGACTACGACCCGCTGGAGCCGGTGACCAGTGTAGAGGGCGCCATGGCCGATGAGTCGTTGCTGTTCGAGGAGAACGGCACCAACGTGGCGTCGCATTACGAAGTTTCGAGGGGCGATGTGGATCGCGCGTTCAGCGAGGCGGAGTACACGCGCAAGGAAAGGTTTCGCTGCCATCGGCACAGCGCCGTCCCGCTTGAAACCCGTGGCCTGGTTGCGGAGTGGAATGCTTCCTCCCAGCGCCTATCAATCTGGGGAGCGACCAAGGTCACATTCTTCAACCGACGCGCGCTTGCTCCCATGCTCGGCCTGGACGTCGGCCAGATCGACATGATCGAGGTCGATGTCGGCGGCAGCTTCGGTGTTCGCGGCGAGTTCTACCCAGAAGACTTCCTGGTGCCCTTCGCTGCCATGAAACTCGGGCGGCCGGTCAAATGGATAGAAGACCGTCGCGAGAACCTGATGGCGACGAACCACTCCAGGGAAATGGAGTGTGAGCTCGAAATCGCCACGCGCCGGGATGGGACGATACTGGGCATGCGAGCCAGGCTTTGGTCGGACCTCGGCGCGTACGTGAGGACCAATGGTGGCGTCCCGCTGGCGAAAGCTGCTCAGCTCCTTCCCGGCCCCTATCGCATCAGCGACTTCCATTGTGAGTCGTTCGCGCTCGTTACGAACAAGACGCCGGTCGGAACCTACCGTGGGCCGGGCCGCTACGAGGCGAATTTCTTCCGCGAACGCCTGTTCGACATGGTGGCGGCAGACCTGGGCATCGAGCCGGAGGTCTTCCGCATGAAGAACCTAATTCGTCCGGAGGAACTTCCGTACGAGGTAGGCAAGCTCGTCACCTATGTGCCCACCACGCAGTACGACACTGGTAACTATCCAGACGCGTTGAAGCAGGCCCTGGAAGCCTTCGGCTACGAGGAGCTTAAGGCCTGCCGTGGCCGACTGATCGACGGCAAGCTCCATGGCATAGGCATGGCGTGCTTTGTCGAGTCGAGTGGCGGTGGACCGGCAGAAAGCGCTCGCATCGTCGTCCGTGGATCGAATTCGTTCGCGCTCTATACCGGCGTCTCGAGCTCCGGGCAGGGGCATGAGACAGTGCTTGCCCAGATCCTGGCTGACGAGCTTGGGATCGATCCACGTTGCGTCGAGGTTTTCCATGGATCGACCAACCATGTGGAGCAGGGTTACGGAACGTTCCACAGTCGGGCAATCGTCATGGGAGGCAGCGCGGTCAAGTGCGTCGCCCAGAAGCTGCTGGATGGAATGGCGGACTATGCGGCTGCGCGTTTCGGCATAAGCCGGGATGCAGTGAGCCTGCGCGACGGGGCGCTTTGGGATGCCGGCACCGGCACCCGATTGATCGGCCTCGACGACCTCGTACGCCGGGCCCGGGAGGGCGATGCGTCGGCTGCACAAGCGCTGGAAGCGGCAGGGGCATTCACGAACGACAAGCTGACGTTCAGCTACGGTGCGCATGTCACGCACGTGGCCGTCGATCCCGAGACCGCCCAGGTGGAAGTCATCCGCCATGTGGCATTGGAGGACATCGGGCGAGCCATCAATCCGTTGATGGTCAACGGCCAGACGATCGGCGCGGCTGCACAGGGCATAGGCGCCACGTTCCTGGATCAGTTCGTTTATGACGAGACAGGCCAGTTGCTGACCGGGTCATTTGCGGATTACCTGCTTCCGACCAGTACGGAGATCGGCGACATCCAGGCCATCACGCTGCAGGACCACCCCTCGAAATTAAATCCGCTTGGAGCAAAGGGAGCGGGAGAAGGTGGCATCGTCGCAACCGGGGCCGCGTTGGCGAATGCCGTGTCGGACGCACTGCGCGGCCTGAATGTGCAGATCACCGAGCTGCCCATGTCGCTGAACAATCTGTCGCGCTGGATACGGCAAGCAAGGAACCAATGAGGAGAAGACTGAATGGCCATTGACGTGCACGCCCATTACTTCCCTCCCAAAGCGCTCCAGTCCTTGCGGAAAGAAGGAGAACGCTACGGCATCTCGGTGCTTGACCGTGAACCGGCCTGTGCATGCCTGCACTTCGAGCACGGCCTGACCTGCCGTCCTTTCTTTCCCAAGCTCCTGGAGAGCCTCGACGTTCGCGTCGATCGCATGCATAGCTGCGGCATTCACAGGCAAATCCTTTCGGGATGGACCGACGTTTTCGGTTATGGACTGGCCACCGCCAAGGGACACGCCTGGCATCGCCTGATGAACGAAACCCTGGCCGAAGTGGCGGCGTCCGATCCCGGACACTTCTCCATTCTTGCATCGGGACACATTCCGGACCCGGCAGGTGCCGCCCGTGAACTAGAGTACTCGGTCAGATCGCTGGGTGCGGTGGGCGGCGTCGTCGCCTGCAACGTCGAAGGCACGAACCTTGGCGAGCTCGACCTCGACGAGTACTGGGCCGCAGCGGTCGAGCTCGACGTTCCCGTTTTTCTGCATCCAGCCCAACCAGCGCCAACTCCCCGAGTGAAGAAATTCGCGCTCAACCAGGTGGCGCAGTACACGTTCGATACCACGCTGGCGATCGGCTCCCTGATCTGGAGCGGCGTATTGGACCGGTTCCCGGGGCTCAAGCTGATCGCTTCGCACGGAGGTGGCTCGGTACCTTGGCTGATCGGACGCTTCGATTGCATGCATGGCCGCAGCGATCATGCCGTGACGGGCATTGTTGCGCGCGACAAGCCGTCCTCCTATCTGCAGCGGTTCTATTACGACACGATTCTTCACGACGGAAACGCACTGCGTTATTTGTCCGAACGGGTCGGGGTCGAGCGCTTGGTCATCGGCAGCGATGACTCTTTCCCTCCCGCCGATCTGGATCCGCTGGCATCGTTGCGGAACGCCGGCTTCGATGAAAGGGAGATCCAGATGATCGGGGAGGACAATCCCAGGAGGTTGTTCCGGCTCCCGTAGTCGGGTCGGACGGCCTCATGCACCGCGTGAGGTCGGGGCAAGCATGACAGGTATCCACAGACGAGACGGCGCATTCAATGAATATCAATGGTGAGCGACGCATTCCATTGCCCAGGGAGACCGTGTGGCGGGCACTGAACGACCCCGCGGTCCTCAAGGCCTGCATTCCGGGTTGCGAGTCGTATGAAAGCGTGACCGACGACGAAAACAAGGTCGTCATCATGGCGGTGGTCGGGCCCGTGAAGGCGCGTTTCCAGGGCAAGCTGCGGCTCGAGGATGTGTCTCCTCCCGAGCGGTATCGGCTGGTGTTCGATGGTTCGGGCGGCGCCGCCGGGTTCGGCAAGGGGTCCGCGACCGTGGAGCTGGCGGAGGATAGAGGCGTGACGTTGGTCCGCTACGACGTCAATGCGCAGGTCGGAGGCAAGCTGGCCCAGGTGGGGGCACGCCTGATCGAAGGCGTGGCACGCAAGCTGTCCGAAGAGTTCTTTACACGTTTCGACCAGCACGTTGTTTCGGCCGGGCAGCAGGATCCTGCACCCGATCCCGCTCCGGTGGAGGGTAGTGCCGCAGCTGCGGCAGATCCGGAGCCGGTTGCCAGGCAAGGCGGCGATGGAACGAAGCGGGGATCGAAATGGATGCCGTGGGCGGTGGGCATCGCCGTGGCGGCAACCGTGTTGATCTATCTGTTTGCCAAATAACGGCGCTCTGCGTCAGGGCCCTTCTTCTGGGCCCGATGTCAGTTCCGCCGACAGGCGGGCCGAGGCCTTGCGCAGCGCAGACTCGATCTGGTCACGTACCCGCCCTTGGAACCGGAAAGAAGGTCCGGCGACCGCCAGTGCCGCGATGATTTCTCCGTATTCGTGGACGGGGGCTGCAAGGCCACAGACGTCCGGGATGATCTCGTTGATGGCTTCGGCAATGCCCGATTCGCGTATGGCTTCGAGTTCCTGCTGGAAAGCCTTCATCCTGGCCGCCAATGCACCATCCGATCGCGCGGCACGGGTGAGGTAGGTGTTGCGCTCGCGGTTGTCCATGAAGGCCAGCAAGAGCTTTCCGGGCGCGGCCCCGCGGTGGAGCGGGAACGACGTGCCGACCTCATAGGAGAGCCGGATGGCGTGCCTCGACTCGGCCCGTGCGATGCAGACGGCGTTGTCGCCCATGCGCTGGAGCAGCAACACGGTTTCCCCTGTGTCCTCGCTGAGCTGGTGCATGATCGGCCGGGCGATATCCGCATAGCTGATCGCGGCACGCGCCGCCGCCGCCATATTGATGACTCGCGGCGCGAGGTGATAACCGCCTTTGCCGTTGTCGGCCAGGAATCCCATCTCCTTCAGCACGGAAACGTAGCGGTATGCAGTGCTCTTGGGCACGTCCACCGCATTGGCCAGCTGGTCGATCGATGCCAGCGGTCGACGTGGTTCGAAGTACCCGAGGATACCCAGCACCTTGCGCGAGCTCGAGGCTCCGTGGGTCCTGCGCTCGGGTCCTTGTGCTGTCGCCACGTCGGGCGTGTCCTGCTCGTCGACCAGCGCCAGTGCGTCGTCATGGGGCGATGTTGGCTTGTCAGTATTGCTGCGTTTCCTGGACAAAAAAATCTCCGGTCTTGAGTACGACACGCAAGGGGCCCTGACATCCCCCCGCGCGATCTTCTTTCGTATCTCTCACATTTTAACATTGCGTTATCAACTTTTATTTATCACAATATGAATGGGTATTATCATAATGTAGCAATGTAGCGTGGTTGTGGCAGCCTGCTGCGACCGTTGCTGCAACGATTCCCTACCACCCTCTTGATAGGACGGAATACGACATGGATCTGCGCTTGACGGGTAAAGTGGCGGCAATCACGGGCGCCAGCGAAGGCATCGGCAAGGGCATCGCTTTGGCCCTGGCAAAGGAAGGCGTGGATGTGGCGATCTGCGCTCGTCGCAAGGACCAGCTGGAGGCGACCGCGGAAGAACTGCGCGCCGCCACCGGGCGCCGCGTGGTGGCCATCACCGCTGACCTCACGAAACAGGAGGATGCGGAGCGGTTCATCAATACGGTGGCGCAGGAGTTCGGCCGCATCGACATCCTGGTGAACAACGCGGGTTCCGCGCCTGGCGGCATCATTGAGACGCTGGGCGAAGATGCATGGATGCAAGGGCTACAGCTCAAGTTTATGGGCTACGTCCGCTGCATCAAGGCGGCGCTTCCCATCATGCGCAAGCAAGGCGGCGGACGCGTCGTTAACCTGATCGGCAACGATGGCGTCAAGGAGTCGTATTGGGAAATCGTGCCGGGTGCCTGCAATGCCGCCGGACAGAATCTGACCAAGTCGCTCGCGGGCCAGTACGGCAAGCACAACATCAGCTTTGTCGCCGTCAACCCCGGCCCCGTTCGTACCGAGCGCTGGAAGGGCCTGGTGCAGGCCATGTCGCGTGACATGAACCTTTCCTACGAAGTGGCGGATCAGCTGGCACCCAGCAGCATTCCGCTGGGACGCATCGCCGAGGTCGAGGAGGTTGCCAACCTGGTCACGTACCTGGCTTCTCCGCTGGCGCATTACGTCAACGGGACCATGATCGAAATCGACGGCGGCCAGCAAAAGGCGCTGATGGATCGCGCACGCGGCTGATCGACCTGGGCGGGGGCGCCATCGGTGCTCCTGCCAACCCCAGCGAAGGAGCAAATCGATGAGCTATGTATCCGCCCGCGATGGCGTCCGTTTGTACTATGAAGAAGTCGGAAGCGGCGAACCCATCGTCTTTGTCCATGAGTTCGCTGGCAACTATCGCACTTGGGAACCGCAGTTGCGGTATTTCTCCCGGGGCTATCGTTGCATTACATTCAGTGCGCGGGGCTATCCACCTTCCGACATCCCGACGGACGCTGCCTCGTACGGGCAGGACATTGCGTGCAACGATGTGCTGGCGGTCATGGACGCACTGGGAATTAAACGTGCCCACATCGTGGGTCATTCCATGGGAGCATATACGGCCCTGCATGTGGGCCTGAATGCTCCCGAACGCTGCCTGTCCGTTACTGCCGCTGGCTGTGGCTGGGGATCGAGCCCGGGTGCGCGGGACGTGGCGGTCAAGCAGTGTGAAGACATCGCCGATATGTTCCGCAACGAGCCCATGGCCGTCGCGGCCGAGAAGTATGCGCATTTCCCCATGCGCCTGACGTTCAAGGCGAAGGATCCTCGCGGGTTTGATGAGTTTCAGGCCCTGCTGGCCTCCAACGACGGCCAGGGATCCGCCCTGACCATGTTGAACCTCCAGCTCAAGCGCCCTACGCTGTGGGAACTGGAAGGTGCCTTGAAGACATTCCGTCCCCCGCTGCTGGTGGTGGTCGGAGACGAAGACGAGCCCTGTCTGGACGGGAGCCTGTTCCTCAAGCGCGTGGTGCCCACAGCGGCACTCGTCACCATCCCGCGAGCGGGACATACGATCACCAGTGAAGAGCCGGCAGCCTTCAACCGCGCACTGGAAGACATGCTGGCGGCGGTCACCGCGGGTAGCTGGATGCGGCATCGGCAGAGCCAAGGGGCCTGAAGATGGAAGAAGGACGAGTCCTGGTCGAGCACCGCGACGGTGTGACGACGCTATGCCTGAGCAACCCCGCCAGGCGCAACGCGATCAGCAGCACCATGTGGCAACAGTTGATCCAGCTGGCTTCCCAGATCCCGTCCGACGGACAAACACGGGCGGTCGTGATCCGCGGTGCCGGCGGCCGGTCGTTCTCGGCCGGCGCCGACATTTCGGGTTTCGCCACGGCGCGCAGCGACGATGCCAACGCCCGCACCTATGACGACCTGGTCGAGGCGGCATGCCGGGCCATCGAAGCGGTCACCGTTCCTACTGTGGCGGTGGTTGCAGGCCATTGCATCGGCGCCGGGAATTCGGTGGCGGCCAGTTGCGATCTGATCGTTGCGACCGACGATGCTGTGTTCGCGGTACCGGCGGCGCGGTTAGGGCTGGGATACGACCCACGTGGCGTCGAACGCTTCGTCCGGGTGTTCGGTGTTCCCCTGACGCGCGAGCTACTGTATCTCGCGCAACGCGTGCCTGCGCGGCGGCTCTATGACCTCGGATGCATCAGTCGGCTGTCGGGCCGGCAGGAGCTCGAGGCGACTGTGGGTGAGGTGGTGGGCCAGCTGGTTGGCAATGCGCCATTGACGCTCAAGGCGGCCAAGCTCGCGATCAGGGCGACAGCCGATGCGTCGTTGGCGGACCAGGCCTTGCAGGCGGCCCTGGCTGCCGATGCAAGTCTCGATTACCAAGAGGGGCGGGCTGCCTTTCTGGAAAAGCGCGCACCTCATTTCGTCGGGCGGTGAGCGCATGAATCTCTACCATGCTTTGTACGACCACTATGCCGCCCACCATCCGGTGCTTGAGGAGCACGACGGCAGGATATACACGGCCGGGCAGATGCGAGCAGCGATCGGGTCCATGGCGGCGGCGCTGGCGCAGTGCGGCGTGCGGCCTGGAATGCGCGTGTCCTTTGTATTGGCCAAGGGCCCGCATGTGTTGCGGCTCGCCCATGCCTGCCTGCAGGTCGGCGCAATTTTCCATCCGCTGAATCCGTCCTACACGGAGCAGGAAGTCGATTATCTGGTGCGTGACGCGGATCCCGCCCTGGTTGTATGCGAGCCACAGGAGCGTGGCCGGTTCGAGTTCCTGCGCAGTGTCCCTGTCGAGATCATGACGTTGGATGCTGAAGGAAAGGGCAGCCTTGGCGATCTGGCGGCCTCGCTCGCGCCCCTCGAATGCGTTGCGACAGTCGGTCCACGCGACACCGCTGCGATCCTGTATACGTCCGGAACCACCGGCAAGCCGAAGGGCGCGCAGATCACCCACGGCAATCTGACCGACAGTGCCAGGGCGCTGGCTGAGGTATGGAGCGTGACCGCGGATGACGTGCTGCTGCATATGCTGCCCATGTTTCACGCTCACGGGCTTCTGACAGCGGTCAATACGATGCTGGTGGCGGGCGGCAGGGTCCGCATGGTACCGGTGTTCGACCCTGAGGAGGTTGTCCGGGCCCTGCCCTCTTCCACGGTGATCATGGGGGTGCCGACGCATTACGCCCGCCTGCTCCGGACGCCCGGTTTTGCTGAGGCGGCTCGCGCATCGTTGCGGCTGGCGGTGTCGGGATCTGCTCCTATGCTCGAGGGCCTGGCCCAGGCATTCCGCGAGGCGACCGGCGTCGCACTCATCGAGCGCTACGGTGCTACGGAATCGGCGATCGTCACGGCGGTGCCGGCAGGCACTACCGACCGCGCCGGCTGGGTGGGATGGGCGTTGCCGGGCGTGGAGATCCGGGTCCGACAATCGGATGGCAGCTGCGCGGACCGCAACGCCATCGGTCCCCTGGAGGTCAGAGGCCACAATATATTCACCGGATACTGGCGGCGTCCCGATCTCCTGCAGGACGCGTTCACCGAGGATGGCTGGTTCATTACGGGCGACGTTGCCGAGATCGATGCCACGGGGTGCGTGCGGCTCCTGGACCGGACCAAGGACCTCATCATTAGCGGCGGCTTGAACGTCTATCCGAGCGAAGTGGAGGCAGCCTTGAACCGGATGGGGGAAGTCGCGGAGTGCGCCGTGTTCGGTGTGCCGCATCCCGATTTTGGTGAGGGCGTGACCGCCGTCGTGGAGCTGGAGGCGTCGGCCGAAATTGATGAGCATGCCTTGATCGAACGGCTCAAGCAGGTCTTGGCAGGCTACAAGGTTCCGAAGCGGATACTGATCGGTGAACCCATACCCCGGAATGCGATGGGGAAAGTCCAGAAGGCCGTCCTGCGGGATCGCTATCGCGCGCTCTATTCGGCAAGCAAGTAATGAACGTCTCTCGGCAGAGTCGTGTTTCCGTCGATGAACGGCGATGTAGTGAAATGCGGCGGGCAGATCGTTACCAGGCCTTCAGCGAGGTGTGTGTCGATGAGGTCACGCACCTTTCGCACGGTCCGCTCGCGGGTGCGTCCTTCGTGGTCAAGGACAACATCGAAGTGGCAGGGCGGAGTTTCAGTGCCGGCCATCCGCTGTTCGCAGACCGTCGGGGAAAGCGAACCGCCACGGTAGTCGAATGGCTGCGCGAGGCTGGCGCGTGTGTCGCGGGCATGGGGCGTACCGATGCCGGCGGATTCGGTGTCACGACGCCGGAGGTCATCAACCCGATCGACCCGGGTCGCATTGTCGGTGGCTCGTCAGGAGGCGTGGCGGCCGCGGTTGCCGCGGGGCTGGTCGACTTCGGAGTGGGCACAGACACTGGCGGCAGCGTACGCATTCCGGCCGCATGTTGCGGCCTGTATGGTTTCAAGCCAAGTTATGGCCTGATTCCGCTCGATGGTGTCTGGCCCTTGGCCTCCGGCTTCGATCATGTCGGCTGGATGGCACCGACCTTGGACATGGTCCGGCGGGTGGCCGATGTAGTGTTGCCGGGCAACGTGAACGAGGGCGCGGCATCCCCGGACATGCCCCGCGTGGGTATCGACGTACGGGCGCTCGCGCATTGCGCGGACGAGGTCGCTGGGCGGTTCCTGCGGGCAGTGGATGCGACGCGGGCTGCCGGCGTACCCATCGTGGATGTGATCCTACCCTCGCCCGATGAGGTCATGGAGGTCCACGGCGTGCTGGTGCTGGCACAGGCACGGGACGTGTATTCTGCCTGGTGGCCTGAAGGCAGGGACAGACTCGGTGCAGCGGCACGTCCGGCCCTGACGGTGGCCGACATGCTGACGGAGGCAGATATCGCGGAAGCCAATCGCCGCGCCGCGGCGATCGAGGCATACATGGTGGGGGTCCATGAGCAGGTGGATTGCGTCATGACTCCGGCGCTGTCCGTGCCGGTTCCCAGGGTGGGGGCGCGGAAGGTGACCATCGGCGGCAAGGACGTCCCTGTCCTGTCCGCGCTCATTGCCCAGACCTGCCTGTTCAATCTCACCGGGACGCCTGCCCTCGTTCTCCCCTTCAGGGATGAGGGTTCCTTCCCCACCATGCTCCAGCTGAGTGCGGCACGGATGCAGGACTGGCGGTTGCTTCACTGGGCAGCTGCACTGAGCGCCAGCCTCGACTGAAACAGGCCCGGCGGCGCATGACGCAGCGCCATGCGCTACGATTTCCGGCCGAGCCATTCCCGTCGAGCGCACCATGAAGAACGAAGCGCCGGGCAGTCCCTACCGCAAGATCGCCGCGCGCATCATCCCGCTGATGATGCTGCTCTATTT